>NZ_JBEXLC010000089.1:0-35967 GCF_040609795.1 Nocardia sp. NPDC004604 | reverse complement strand
CACACCAATATCTACGACTACGCCGCCACCAATGTCGACCGCAGTACCCCGAACACCGCGGCCTACCGCGCCGAGTTCCAATCGGACTTCTACGAGACCGAACATCCGGTGGTGCGGGTGCACCCGGAAACCGGCGAGCGTGCCCTGCTGGTCGGGCACTTCGTCAAGCATTTCGTCGGCATCTCTACCAGCGAGTCCCAGGCTCTGTTCCGGCTGTTCCAGGACCGGGTGACCCGGCTGGAGAACACCACCCGCTGGAACTGGCAGCCCGGTGACGTCGCCATCTGGGACAACCGCGCCACCCAGCACTACGCCATCGACGACTACGACGACCAGCCCCGCAAGCTGACCCGGATCACCCTCGCTGGCGATATTCCGGTCGGTGTCGACGGCGTCAAGAGCACGGTGCAGCACGGCAATGCCGAGCACTACTCGATCATCGAGGAAGTCTCACCGCTCGCATCGTGACAGCGACCGCACGGCTGCCGCAGTATCTCCGATTGTGCTGCGGCAGTTGAGGGGCCGTGCGGTCCACCTACCGGGCCGTAGCCGAGCACGAGGTCGGGCCGCTGCCGGGCGGCGCGATAGTACACACTGAACCCATGAGTATCAGCCCGCTGGACGGGGTTCGCGTCCTGGAACTCGGCAATTACATCGCCGCGCCGACCGCTGGTCGCATCCTCGGCGACTTCGGTGCCGAGGTGATCAAAGTGGAGCGGCCGAAGGCCGGAGATGAGCTGCGCAATTGGCGGCTCTACGGCGGCGATACCTCGATGCTGTACCGCACCATCAACCGGAACAAGAAGTCGATCACGCTGGATCTACGCACCGAGGCGGGCCGTGGCATCGTGCTCGACCTGCTGCGGCACTGCGACGTGCTGCTGGAGAACTTCCGTCCGGGCATGCTCGAGAAGTGGGGCCTCGGCCCGGAGGTGCTCAACGAGGTCAATCCGGATCTGGTGATCACCCGGATCTCCGCCTACGGGCAGACCGGCCCGTTGGCCGCACGGCCCGGTTTCGCCGCGGTCGCGGAGGCAGTGGGCGGTCTGCGTGAACTCGTCGGCGATCCGGATCGGCCGCCGGTGCGGGTCGGCGTGTCCATCGGCGATTCGATCGCGGGCATCTACGCGGCTTTCGGGACGGTGATGGCACTGTTCCAGCGCGAACGCACGACCGAATCGATTCCGCTCGGTGCACGCGTTATCGATGTGGCTCTGAACGAGGCGATTCTGTCGGTGATGGAATCGCTGGTCCCCGACTATCTCGCGTACGGCATCAACCGCGAGCGCGTCGGCGGCCGGATGGAGGGCATCGCACCGAGCAATGCCTATCCGACCAGTGACGGCGCGAGCATCATTATCGGCGGCAACGGTGATGCCATCTTCCAGCGCTATATGGAGGTGATCAGCCGCCCGGACCTGGCCGCCGATCCGGAGCTGCAGGACAATGCCGGACGCTGGCGCAACCGCGAACGGCTCGACGCGTGCATTGCCGAATGGACCGTGCGGCACACCCGCGACGAGGCACTGAAACTGCTGGAGGCGGCCGCCATCCCCTGCGGCCCCATCTACACCGCCGCCGATATCGTCGCCGACGAGCAGTACCAGGCGCGCAATATGATTCAGCCGTTCCCGGTCGATGTCGGTGCGCCGCAGCCGAAGACGGTCGGCTTCCCCGGCATCGTGCCGGTGATCGGCGAAAAGTCGCTGCCCATTCGCAATGTCGGCCCGGATCTGGGTGCGCACACGCGCGAGGTGCTTTCGGAACTGCTCGGGATGAGCGCGGCCGATATCGACGGGCTGGAGGCGTGATGCGCGCCGGTATCGACGCGGTGGTGGCGGCATGACGCGACGGGTTTATGGCAGGCGTCGGCCGCCGGGGCGCAACCTGCGTGAATTGCGCGCGCCCGGCCACGCCCGCCCCACGATCCACCCCACCCCGGCGAGCAACGAAAAGCCGTGTGGTGGTGTGATGTGCGTCCCGCCGCACGTGCGTCAGGCACCGCCGGTTCGGGACGCGCTGGAGGAAGAGTGATGAGCGCTGCCGCGCATAGCGATTCGACGAGGGGCGATGATCGCGCGACGGGCGGGCCCGACTCCATTCTGCGCGATGTGACGCTGCGCGACGGATTGCAGCTGACCGGAAAGGTGCTGCCGGTCGAGCGCAAGGTGGAGATCGTGCGCCGCCTGCTCGCGCTCGGCGTGCCCGCGTTGGAGATCGGCTCGATGGCCCGCGCCGATCTGGTGCCGCCGATGGCCAACACCATGGAGCTCATTGCCGCACTGACTCCGCAAGAGCTGCAACGCTGTTGGGTCTGGGTGGCGACACCGCGCCATATCGAGAAGGCCGCCGCCGCGGGCGTGCGCAACTTCCAATACTGCTTCTCCGCCTCGGATGCGCACAATAAGGCCAATATCGGCCGCAGCACCGAGGACAGCGTCGCCGCCATGCCGGACGCGGTCCGCTTGGCCGAGGAGGCGGGCGGCGAAATCCAACTCTGCCTCGCCACCAGCTTCACCTGCCCCTTCGACGGCCCCGTCGACCCGGAGCGAGTCCTGGCCATCGCCAACGACCCGCGCACCGAGGGCGCCGCCGATATCGTCATCGCCGACACCCTCGGCCAGGCCCACCCGACCCAGGTGTCCGCGCTGATCTCGGCCGTACGCGACCGAACCCCGCACCGCCGCATCGTCTTTCACGGTCACGACACCTGGGGCATGGGCGTCGCGAATACCCTCGCCGCTCTGCAAGCCGGTGCCACCATGGTCGACGGCTCCCTGGGCGGCCTCGGCGGCTGCCCCTTCGCCCCCGGCGCGAGCGGCAACACCTCCACCGAGGACATCCTCTTCGCCACCCGCCCCACCTGGTTCACCCCACCCGTCCTGGCCGACCTGGTCACCCTCACCGAAGCCCTACTAACCGAACTCGCCGAACCCAACCGCTCCCGCACCGCCGAAGGCGCTCGCTCCAAAGCCCCCGCCTTCGAATGGGTCATCACCCAGTAACGGTGGCCGGCGCACACGCAGCGTGAATGTCGCACAAGCCATAGGCCCGCGAGGTCCCCAATGCTTGTGCGGCACCCAGTGGCGATCAGTCCTGGCAAAGGGAGTTCAGGATCTGGGAGCGGTGGCCGGTGCCCTTCCGGATAGCGTTGCAGTCGGCTTCCTCGCGAGTAGCGAAAATCGTCACGGCCACAGCCTGCAGTGTTGATCTTGTCGAAAGCTGAAGAAGCGCAAAGGGTTGGCCGGAGCCGATGGCGCGTACCGAATTACCGCTCGGTGCGGGCCGGGGTGAACTGGTAGTGCCGGAAATCGCGGACGGGCTCGAACCCGATGGCGCGGTAGATCTTGTTCGAGGTGGGGTTGGCGATATCGGCGAACAGGCAGACGTTCAGGCCCTGCCAGCGCAGGGTGCGGGCCACATGGGCGGTGAGGATGCTGGCGTAGCCGTGGCCGCGTTGCTCAGGCGGGGTGTAGACCGGGCCGATCCGAGACCAGCCGAACACCGGAATCTGGTGCGCGGCAAGGCAGACGGGACGGCCGTCGCGTTCCCACAGCCACCAGCGTCCGGTCGCGATCCGATTCCGGATGGCGATGGCGTTCAGGCTCGGCGGTGGCAGACCGGATTCCATGCGCATGTCCTCGGTCCAGCCGACACACAGCGCCACATCGGATTCGGTTGCGCGCCGCGGTGATCCGGCAGTCTCGGGAACGCTCAGTTCCGCGAGCCGGTAGAGGCGGGTGGAATACGCCTCCACGAAGTCCACGCCGTGGCGCCGCCCCCAGCGCTCGGCGAATTCGGTGGCGTCGTCGATCGCACCCTCGACCCCGCTCACATCCCGGGCAACCTCGGCCATCGCATCGGCAACGGCCGCAACACTTCCCGCGGGCAGCTCACCGAGGTACACCCCACGTCCGGCAGCGCGCATGGCGACGCCGATAACCGTCGCGTCATCATCGTGCACGGACAGGAACCGCGACAGTTCGGCATCGGCCTGCATGCCAGTGAGGTGATTGGCGATGCCCGTGGTGATCACCGTGTGCCGCAGCGGATCACGCAGCAGGAAGCCCTCGGTGACCGCCCGGTACCGCGCGGCGTCGGCGGTGATCTCGATCCTCATACCGAATCACGCTAGAGCCCGAAAGCCCTGCGCGCTCCCGATTTCCCACGCCGCCGTGCCGCGGCAACGCCCGCTTCAGCCGGTTCGCCCCGCTCCATCGGCGCGCAGCTTGAGCAGGACCAATCCGGCGGTGCACGCGAGAATCAGTCCGGCGACGGTGATTTCGACATGCAGTCCAGCGATGCCGAGTACTGCTCCGACGATGCCGCCGACGAAAAACACCCAGGCCGCTATCCGCGACAGGGCCGCGGACAACGTGCGTTCTGGCGGGTTCGACACGACTTGCTGCGAGTTTTCCGTGGCCGCCGATTCGTCGGCCGCGCCGGAGTCTCGCAACGGAGTTGTCGAGTAAGCTCCCATCATCAACTCCTTGATGACGCCGATCAGAGTATTGCCCTCGCGCAGATTGCACCGCGCGTCTCTCATCTAGGTACTGGCGTCTCACGCGTAACTTTGATCACACACGCTACGGCCACGGGACGTGGTTCGACTACGACACGTGCCCGCGACACGCCGAAGAGACCAATTCGATATCTGAACTAACGATGTTTAATATGCGCTGGCGCCGCAAGTGCCCAGCGTCTTCTCAGCTGGCCGGGGCGACCGGCCTCGATTATTGTTGAGCCCCACTCGAACTACGAGGAGTGTCATCGATGGAGCGCAGCAGGGCCAAGATCGCGGGTCCGGCGATCGCCGTGGGCGCGGTCTCGCTCGGGCTCGTACTTATCGGAGCCTGCGGGCTCGGTAAGCACGACACCTACGTCGCACCCCCACCGATCAGATCCGCGAACGACGCCGCCCCGGTCGTCCGCGCGGGTACCACCTCGGCGGTGCCGAAGGTGCACATCCCACCGTCGCCGAGCTGGCAAGTCGCACCGCCCGGACCGCCGCGCAAGCCGGCCGGATTCACCGATCCCTCGACCTCGCCCGAATTGACGCCTCGGTCGTCGACGCCCTTCACCGTGCCCGGGTCGCCGCCGATCGCCACGACCGAGTTCGAGTCGACGCCGGGCAACACCCAACGTCCGGCCGTCGTCGAGCCGACCGAAGAGCCGCCGACCACGACGCGCCGCCCGGCTACCGCCCCGGGTTTGTACGGCGACTCCGACGGATAAGCGAAACGGCGGCGCATGCAACCGCATACGCCGCCGTCCGGAGTTACCGTGTTCTACAGCTCCGGCAGGTCGTAATCACCAACCCTGGCGCTGAGCACGCGCAGATGATCGAGCCCACCGCCGAGCGTGCGCTCGATCGCGGTGAGCCGGGCAACGTAGTGGCTCACCGGGTACTCCGCGGTGACACCGATACCGCCGTGCATCTGGATCGCCTCCTGGCCGATGTGCCGAGCCGAGCGACCCACCTGCAGCCGCGCCCGCGACTCGACAACCGGATCATTCGCGCCGTCGGCGAGTGCGGCATTGGCGTAGAGGCTCATGCTGCGCGCCAGTTCCAGTGAGACGTACATATTCGCCGCCCGCTGGGTCAGCGTCTGGAACTTCGACAGCGTGACGCCGAACTGCTTGCGCGTCTTCAGATAATCCGTCGTCAGCCGCAGCGCCTCCGCCATCGCACCGATGGACTCCGCACAGAGCGCGGCCTGCGCATGGCCGATGGTCACCTGCACCGCCTCGGCGGCGTCGATATTGTCACCGAGCAATTCGCCTGGAGCCTTGTCGAATTCGATCTGCGCACCGCGCTGACCATCGACCGTCCGATACGACTTGCGCTGCACCCCGGCGGCATCCGGACCGACCAGGAACAGCCCGGTGCCACCGCTCGGCAGCACCGCGCTGACCACCAGTTCATCGGCACTGTCACCGTGCGGAACCGGATTCTTCAGACCCGTCAGTACCCACGAATCCCCCTGCTGTACAGCGGTGGTCGCGAGTTCGGTGGACGGCCAGCGGATACCGGGTTCGGCATGGGCGAATGCCAGCAGCTTGGTGCCGCCGGCGACCTCGGGCAGAATCCGCTGCCGCTGTTCGGCAGTGCCGACCCGCGCGACCAGACCACCCGGCACCAGCACCGCGTCCACCAGCGGCTCCGGTGCGAGGCGACGCCCGATCTCCTCGAGTACGACCATCGTCTCCACCGGACCGGCGCCGACGCCGCCGTCCTCCTCGGTGAAGCTCAGGCCGAGCACGCCGAGTTCGGCCAGCTGGTTCCAGACATCGCGGCTCCAGCCGAGTTCGGTGTCGGTGACCTTCAGGCGGGTCTCTGGATCGTAGTTGCGGGCCAGCAGGTCGCGAACCGTGTCGCGCAGCATGACCTGTTCATCGGTGAGTTCGAAATCCATGGCGGTGCCTCACAATCCGAGGATCGTGGAGGCGATGATGGTGCGCTGCACCTCGCTGGAGCCTCCGTAGATGGTGGTCTTGCGGTAGTTCAGGTAGCCGGGGCCGCTGCGCTGCGCCCAACCGGGCGAGGCGATGTCATCGGCGCCGACCGGCAGCGCGTCCTGGCCCGCGATATCGAGCAGCAGCTCGGTCGCGGCCTGCTGCAGTTCGGAACCGCGCAGCTTGAGCACCGACGAGGCCGGATTCGGCTTACCGTCCGAGGAATTCGAGACCACGCGCAGCTGGGTGAGTTCCAGCGCGAGCAGTTCGTTCTCCAACTCCGCGAACCGGGCGGCGAACAGCGGATCCTCGAGCAGCGTGCCAGCACCCGACTTGGTCTGGCGCGCGTATTCCTTTGCGACGCCGAGCTTGACCTTGGTGCGGCCGACACCGGTGATGCCGGTGCGCTCGTTGCCGAGCAGGAACTTGGCGTAGCTCCAGCCCTCGTTCTCCGCACCGACCAGCTGATCGGCGGGCACCCGCACATTCTCGAAGAAGACCTCGTTGACCTCGTAACCGCCGTCGATGAGCTTGATCGGGCGGATCGTGACACCGGGAGACTTCACATCGAACAGCAGGAAGGAGATGCCCGCCTGCTTCTTCGGCGCGCTCGGATCGGTACGGACCAAGCAGAAGATCCAGTCCGCGTACTGGCCGAGCGTGGTCCAGATCTTCTGGCCGTTGACGATGTAGGAGTCACCGTCGCGCACCGCGGTGGTGCGCAGCGAGGCCAGATCGGATCCGGCGTCGGGTTCGGAGAAGCCCTGGCACCACCAGATATCCAGGGCGGCGGTCGGCGGCAGGAACCGTTCCTTGATCTCCTGCGAGCCGAACTGCGCGATCACCGGGCCGACCATCTGGGCATTGAATGTCAGCGGCTCGGGCACCGAGGCCAGCTGCATCTCGTCCTGCCAGATATGGCGCTGAATCGGGGTCCAGTCCTTGCCGCCCCACTCGACCGGCCAGTTCGGCACGGCCAGACCGTGGTCGTTGAGGATTTTGTGTGCGGTGACGATGTCCTCGCGAGACAGCTCGTGGCCGTACTTGACGCGGTCACGGATGTCGGCGGGAATCTCGGTCCGGTAGAAGTTCCGCAGTTCGTCGCGGAAGCTCACCTCGTCCGGCGTCAGACTTAGTTTCATACACATCTCCCGGTGTGTCTCGTACGTCCGGGTCAAACCTACCCCCCGGTAATCTCGCACTGTCGAGTGGGTCACAGAGGCAGGCCGCGCAGGTCCTGCCACCGTGTCGCGTTTCGGCCAGCGGCCAGCCGCGGGGATCGCGACTCCCTGGGCAGCGATAGCGGCGAACTGGTACGTTGCTGCACGTGGGTCGGGGCAATCCCCGTGTTCGGTATCGAGGAGAACGAGTGAACGGCAGATCCATCGCACGTGCCGCCGCGGCAGTGACATCTCTCGGCGTCGGTGCGGTTGTGGCCCTCACCGGCACGGCGGTCGCCGAGCCCGCTCCCATCGACACCGGACTCGAACAGCTGACCACCGCCGCCGGACCGGATCCGGCCGCGCAGGCAGGTGTCGGCGCACTCAACCAGTTCACCAAGCTGGTGGACATCGCCGAATTGCGCAATGTCTCGGCCGCTTTCACCCCGTTCGCCTATGCCGCGCCCACCTTCGGCTGCGGCAGCAACGGCCCCATCACCACGATCATCGCGGCCGCCTCCACCGATGGCGCCACCCCCAACGGCGCGGTCGACCCGCTGCCGGGCACCCTGCGTTTCAGTGCCACACCCGCGCACTCGGGCTCGCCGCTGGCTTCCGGCCTCGTCGTGGCCTGGCTGAATGTCAATACCGGCGCGAGCGGTCTCAGCACACTCGACGACCGGACCGAATACGGCCCAACGCTGTCCAAGACCGTGGCCAGCGGTCCCGGCACAGTCATCGCCTCGATGTGGGGCATCATCGACTACCCGTTCGCACACTGTGTAATGACCCCGACAGTCGGGATGTTCTACGTACCGGACCGTCCAGTGGTAGCGCCGCCGCCCCCAGCACCCGATGCCGCAACACCGCCCCCCGCCGCGGACACCCCGCAGACGCTCCCCGCCCCCGCCGCCCCGAACCAGGCCGGGCCGGTAGCGCGGAGCGAGATCGCGCACCAGAACAACTGACCCCCGCCCAACCCACCAGAAGCCTCACCCCACCACAGGTAAGCAATCCCCCCAACCACCTGATCAGTCGAGAATGCGCTGGTGCAGGGAGTTCTCGGCGTTTGCCTGCATGAGCGCATGGTGATCGTTTGTCCAGGGGGCTGGTGGCGCAACCAAGCTGCCAGGCTGTTATGGGCCCGACCTGACCAAGTGCGCCCAGCTCAACCGAACGCCCGGCCCAACCGAACATCCGGCCCAACCGAACATCCAGCCCGACTGGACGCTCAGCTCAACTGGGCGTCCGGCTCAGCCGACCTCTCAGCGAATCTTGCCGAAGAATGCGCGAATATCGGACACGTGCATGTCCGGCAGTTCCATTGGCACGAAATGGTTTCCGGTGTTGCCCTCGGGCCAGTGCGCAATGATGTTGTCGCGCTCGGCGAGTCGCCGCATGAGTGCCGAACCACCCGCGTAGACGCCGGTCGGCACCGCCTTTTGGCCGGTGGGCCAGACGAATCCGCCGTCGCCGAGTCCGTTGTACATCGGCCAGGACGAGGTACCCGCCGTATTGGTGAACCAGTACAGGCTGATATTGGTCAGCAGGTGATCGCGGTCCATGACATCCTCGGCCAATTCGGCCAACGGGGTGAATTCGTGGAACTTCTGCATCAGCCAGGCGAGCAGGCCGACCGGGGAGTCGGTCCAGGCGTGCGCGAAAGTCTGAGGTGCGGCGCGCAATAGCGTGTGGTGGTTCACGCCGCCGCTCATCCAGCCCTGCATCTGATCCCATTCGGCGCGTTCGTCCGGTGTCATGGTCGGCACATCGGCCTCGGTCGGCATGCCGATGCCGCCGTCGATATGCACACCGACCACGCGTTCCGGTGCGACGAGGGCCATTTCGGGTGCGATATAGGCCCCGAGGTCACCGCCTTGGACGCCATAGCTGGTGTAGCCGAGCCGGTCCATCAGCTCGACCCACATCTCGGCCACCCGGCGTACGGTCATCCCGGTATCGCGCGGCCCTTCGGAAAAGGCGAAACCGGGAACCGACGGGACGACGACATGGAATGCCTGCGCCGGATCCAGCCCGTATGCGCGCGGATCCGTCAGCGGGCCAATGGTTTTGGCGAATTCGACAAACGAGTTGGGCCAGCCGTGGGTCAGGATCAGCGGCAACGCATCCGGCTCGGGCGAACGCACCTGCAGGAAATGCACATCCAGACCGTCGATTTCGGTGATGAACTGCGGGAACTCGTTCAACGCCGCCTCCTGTGCGCGCCAGTCGTACCCGGTGCGCCAGTACTCGGCCAGTTCCTTCAGGTACGCGACGGGAACACCGCGCTCCCAGCCCTGTCCCGGCAGCTGTGCCGACCAGCGGGTGCGCGCCAACCGATCGATCAGATCGTCGATATCGGCCTGCGGAATGTCGATGCGGAAGGGGCGAATGGCGTGCCCGCCCTTCGCCTGAGCGCCACCGCGGATCGAATCGCTACGCACTGCTGCATGTTCACTCGTCGCCCGACCGCTGCCCCGCACGGAATCGCTACGCACTGCTGCATCCATCTGTATCTCCCTTAGCTGATCTCGGTACAACAAGGACGCTACGGGGCATATAGGACCATCTATGTCCTAGTTCTCTAGAATCCTGAAAATCATGAACGACACCCCCGCCCGCCTGCTGCGTCTGCTGTCACTGCTGCAGACGCCACGCGAATGGCCGGGCAGCGAACTCGCCGACCGCCTCGGCGTCACCGACCGCACCGTGCGCCGCGATATCGACCGCCTGCGTGAACTCGGCTATCCGGTCGAGGCGAGCATGGGCGCGACCGGCGGCTATCGACTGGTGGCTGGCGCAGCGATGCCACCGCTGCTGGTGGACGATGAGGAGGCGGTCGCCATCGCGGTGGGATTGCGCGCCGCCGCCGGATCGGCCATTGCCGGTATCGAGGAGTCCTCGGTCCGTGCGCTCGCCAAGCTGGAACAGGTGCTGCCCGCGAAATTGCGCCGCCGGGTGCGGGTGCTCGGCACCGCACTCGTGCCGCCTACCGACGATGGCCCCGCCGTCGATCCGGAGATACTGACGGCGCTGGCCGCGGCCGTAACCAATAGGGAGCGTGTACGTTTCGGGTATCGGGGCGAATCCGGCGCGCAAACCCGCCGTCACATCGAACCACTCGGCCTCGTCCCATCCCGGCGCCGCTGGTACCTCGTCGGCCACGATGTGGACCGCGACGACTGGCGCATCTTCCGGGTCGACCGTATCGAACGGCCCCAGCCCACGGGCGCCCGCTGCACCCCGCGGCCGCTGCCCGCCGCGGATGCGGCGGCCTACGTCGCTGGCCGCCGAACCAATTGGGGCACACCGTCGTTCCGTGTCCGGGTCACCATCCAGGCTCCGGTAAGTCGGGTCGCTGGCCGGCTCGGCGATTCGCCCGGCGATATCGCGGCGATCGACGACGGCTCCTGCCTGCTGGACGTCACTCGCGACGACGATCCGACTTGGCTGGCATACCGGCTCATCGACCTCGGCGCGGATTTCCAGGTGCACGAACCGCCCGTGCTGGTGGACCGGCTGCGCGCGATTGCGACCCGCATCACCAACGCCATTACCTAGCCCGATCACCCGCCGCCGCGGTGTTGCACGATAGAAGTCCGATTTCCGAACCGGAGGCCCGAACCGTGCTCGACGCTGACGACGTGCGCCGCATCGCGTTGTCCTTTCCCAAGACCGTGGAGAAGGAACGCTGGCATCATCCGACCTTCGATGTGGCAGGCAAGATGTTCGTCACCCTCCCCGACGATCAGACCTCGTTCGCGGTCCGCTGCCCCAAACACGACCGCGCGGAACTCATCGCCGCCGAACCGCACAAATTCTGGGTCCCGCCGCACGAGGCCTCGTCCTCCTGGGTCCGGGCCCGGCTGTCCGCACTCGAAGACAGCAACGAATTGCGCGATATCCTGCTGGACTCGTGGCGGCAGGCCGCGCCCGCCGACCTCATCGAGGAGTGATCACACCCGGGGGTCGACTGGGACGGAATGCCAGATTTCCCAAGGGATTTCCGGTGCACGGGCATGGAAGTCGTCCGGATCGGATAGCGCGCGGTTGACCGCCACTTGCAGTTCCAGGATGAGTCGGCGGTGGCCGGAGGGTGCCAGCGCTTGCAGTGCCCGAACCGTTGCGCGGACGGCGGACATTATGGATTCAGTTGCGGTGGTGAGTGTTTCGTTGCGCTTGCTCATGGTTTCACCGGTTCGATTGCGGCGGTTGGGTTAGCGGCGGCGACCGGAAGGTCGACGGTCGCGCGGACCGGGCGTAGCGCCAGCGCCACCAGACCCGCGGCGAGTGCGGCGGCGATACCAAGGAAGAAGGCCCGGTCGGAGGCGTCCAGGGCGGCGCTCAACGTGGTCGGGGTGCCGATAATGGCGATCAGCAGCGCGGTGCCCAATACCGCACCGAACTGACGGAAGGCGGCCCCGACGGCACTGGCCGAGCCGTAGCCATCCGCGGGGACATCCGCGACCGAGGCCGCGCCGAGTGCCGGGAAGGCCAATCCGATACCTGTGCCGACCAGGGATTGACCGGGGAGCCAGGTGGTGAGGAAGTCGGGTTCGGCCCCACTGGCGCGCAGTACGAGCAGACCGATGGCATAGACGATGGTGCCGGGCACGATCACCATGCGATGGCCGAAGCGGTCGGCGATGCGGCCAGCGGGAATCGCGACCACGGTCGTCAGCAGCGGTCCGGGCAGCACGGCCAGACCTGCCTTCAGGATGCTGTATTGCCATACGCCCGTGAGGAAAAGGACGTTGCCGAGGATCATCGAGAAGAAGGCGAGGGCGAACAGCAGGGTGCCCAGATTGCCGATGGCGAAGCTCGGGATGCGCATCAGGGCTGGCTCGACCACCGGCTGCGGATGCACCAGGCAGCGGCGCACCAGCCAGGCGATCAGTACGGCGGCCGCGACGAAGCAGGCGATGGTGTCGAGACTGCGCCAGCCCCAACTGCCGCCTTGAATGATCGCCAGCGCGAGGAGTCCGAGTCCGGCCGCGGATAGTGCCGCGCCGAGCAGGTCGGGCAGTCCCCTCGCATCCTCCTCCCTGGCTTCGCGGAGTCCGGCCCGGCCCGCCGCGATGATCAGCAGCCCGACCGGAATATTGATCAGGAAGATCCAGCGCCAGTCGGCGATTTCGATGAGGAATCCGCCGAGCGGCGGGCCGGTCCCAGCCGCCAGCGCCGCCGCGGCGCCCCAGATGCCGACCGCCGCAGCGCGCCGCTCATTTTTCGGGCAGCAGCAGGGCGAGCGAGACCGGCGCGATAATGGCCGCGGCCACCCCTTGCAACGAACGTGCGCCGACGAGCAGCTGCCAGTTCGGCGCTGCCGCGCAGGCGATCGAGGTGAGCACGAAAAGGCCGGTGCCCCACAGCAGCAGACGCTTGTGACCGAGCCGGTCGGCGAGTCCACCGGCCGGGACCAGCAGTGCGGCCATGGCGATGAAGTACGCGTCGAGTACCCAGCTCAGCTGTGCGCGGGAGGCCTGTGGAAAGGACGCCGCGATATCCGGAAAGCTCACATTGACGATCGAGGTGTCCAGGAAGGCGAGGAACGCGCTCCCGCAGATGGCCAGCATCGCCAATGTGCGTCGTTGCAACATGCAACTAGAACCTAGGCGACGTAGTTGCGAATTGCAACGGCTATTGTGGAATCGATGAAACACGACGATCTGCTGGCGAGTAACTGCGCAATCGAGCGCTCCGGCGCCGTACTCGGCGAGCGCTGGGTGATCGCGATCCTGCGTGCCGCCTACTTCCGCGCCCGCACATTCGAGGACTATCAGCGCAAGACCGGTATCGCGCGCAATATCCTCACCGAGCGACTCAACCGACTAGTCGATTACGGCATTCTGGAGCGCCGCGAATATGCCTCCGGGCCGTCACGCACGTTGCACGAATACCGCCTGACCACGGCCGGTATCGACCTGTATCCGGTCATCGCGGCGATCCTGGCGTGGGGCGAGAAGCACACCGGCCTGATCAATGGCGCGCCCACCGAATTGGTACATCAGACCTGCGGCAAGGTCACGCACGCCAAGGTGGTGTGTGAATGCTGTGGCGAGGAGTTGCGCCCGCATGACGTCGAGGTGCGGCCGGGGCCGGGCGCGGAGCATCCAGCACCGCCATGGACACCGGTCGGGTGAACCGTTCGGTCAGTGCGAGAGCCGAATCCGAAGGATCGCGCCGCCCTCGGTACCGGCGAGGAGTTCGTCGGGCTGGCCCGGCACCTCGACCACCGATGTCAGCGGCTGGCCGGTCAGCACCGCGCATGCGGTGTTCGTGCTCGGATCGATTCGAACCAGCTGACCGGTCAATGTGGTCACATAGAGCACGCCCGCATCGTCGATGAGCAGATCGTCGGCGAAGTCCGGGATTCCGGGCGACACGGTCAAATCGGCGAGCACTGTCACGGCGCCCGGATCATCGACCGGGAAGCGCACGATGCGGCCGAGCGGATTGCCGTTCATGCTGAGATAGATCGAATCATCCCGCACCACAATGCCATTGGCGCCGGTGAACTTCGCCCGCGCCGTCCAGTCCGCGTCGACGACGCCATCGGGACCGATCCGGATCACACCGACACCGGAGGCGACGTACAGATTGCCCTTCGCATCGAAGGCGGCACCGTTGGGCATGGTGAACCCGGAGGCGAATACCGCGGGCCGGGGATCATTGGGATCGAAACGCACCACACCACCGGGACGCAGCACGCTCGTCGGCGAGTCGCCGTAGACGACATAGAGCAGTCCGTCCGGCCCGAGCCGGACCGCACCGGGAAATTCGACCGGCACCGTCGCGGTCAGCCGTCCCGCACTGTCGTAGCGCTGCACCTCATTGCGATACAGCCGCGACACCCACAGATTCCCCTGCGCGTCGTACCCCACGTTCTCCGACCAGTCGAGTATCGGCAGACCGGCGGGCACCGCGGTGGCCGCCTGGGCGGGCGCGCACGCGGCAACGGCCACCGGCTCTGCCACCGCACTGGGCACACGGAAACCGGGCACACCCGCGCAGCCCAAGGCGAGCACGGCGGCAACCGGCCATACCCGAGCACCTGCACCACGGAGCTTTTTCAACGTGAACCTCGACTCTGCTGCCCGACCCGTTGACTTGCCCGGCAGTCTAGTCACCTTTGCCACTTATGCCGTGCCTGCGAGTTATGTCATGAACTCGACTGGATCGCAGAAGGTTTGGCAGTATCCACGGATGCCCTTCTTCGACGGCGCGCGCGGCCGAATGCACTATCGGCGATGGTCGGTCGAGAACAGGACCGCGGTGGTGGTGCTATTGCCCGGAATGGGGCAGCACAGCGGCCACTACCACCGCTTCGCCCGGACACCGACGTCGGTCGGCATCGAAGTGTGGGCGCTGGACACCTCGGGACACGGATTGAGCGAGGGCGATCCGGACAATCCCGGCACGCTGGTGGAATTGGTGGCCGACGCGCTGCGGCTGATCGAGCTGGTCCGCGCCGAACTGCCGGACACTCCGCTGATCCTGATGGGCCACTCACTCGGCGCGGTCACCACCCTCGGCATCATCGGCGCGGCGGTGCCGAATCGCGCCGGTGCGGCCGACGATCTGAGCGGGCTCGAGGCGAAGTATCCGCTCCGGCCGAGCCTGCCGCCGAGCGAGCTGGCCGGGCTGGTCTTGTCCGGCGTGCCCAAGCGCGCACTCGGCGGCGGCGCGCCCGGCGCACCCGGCACACCGTTGCCGACCACCCTGCCGATTCTCGCCGTGCACGGCATCGAGGACCGGCGGGCGCCGATCGATGCGATGAGGGTCTGGACTCGACGCCACGATTGGGTAAGTTTGCGGGAGTACGCCGACGCCGGGCACGACCTGTTGCACGAGCCGGTGCACGCGCGGGTCGCTGCCGACATCGCGGACTGGATGCAGGGTGTTGTCGTGGGGTTGGCACGACACCGGTGAGTTGATCACGGCTGCGCGGGCAGCACGACGAGGAAGGGGGCGGCGAAATGTCGGATGTGACTGCGCTGAATCAAGCGATCGACGATGGCCAGCTCTGGATCGATGGCGTACTGGTCGCCGAAGGCGCGCACGAACAGTGCGCCGAGCGCTACGAACAACTCGCCGATGAGGTCGAGGCCCAGATCGCCGTATTGAGCGGGGCCGCTTCACTACCCGGCTTCGGCGGATTCGATTCGGGTGCGGCATTGCGCAGCGGCTTCGAGAACAAGGCCGAGGGCGCGATGACCCGATTGCGCGAATATGCCGACGCCGCAAGAGCACTCGCGCAGACCTTCCGCGCGGCCGGGGCAGCCTACACCAGGGCCGATGAGGATCTCGCAGCGGCGGTCGGTCGGGTCGAGGTGGCGGGAGCCGCGCATGCGTAAGATGCCGCACACCGGTGAGAAGACCCCCATCAAATACATCGACCCCGACTACACCCGGACCGTCGAGATCTTCGACAATCTGTCCCATCAGCAGATCCACAACGGCGTGCAACTGATGAATCCGGTCGTGCTCGCGGGCGGACAGCAGGCGTGGCAGGGCAGTTCGACCGGCCTCGCCACCGCGGTCGAACAGGCGCATACCGAAATTCGGGCCGCGATCGCCGACGGCTGGCGCGGTGCCGCGGCACAGTCGGCCGCCGACGCAGTGCGCGAATTCGAAAGGCAGGGACAGCAACTCGCGGATGTGATGGCCGCTGTCGGTCAGCGGCTCGGCCGAGCTGGCGATGCCGCCGAGGCATTGCGCGGTGCCGTCGCCGCGCCGTCCGATGCCACACCGGATCTCGGTGGCGCACTGCTGGATCCGACACGGGCCACCGACAACACCGCCATCCAGAAGTCTGCCGATGGCACCCGCCAGGACGTGGTGCAGGCGATGGACACCATCTACACGAAGGTCTTCATCCCGACGGGATCCGGCATCCCCGCCTTCCCCGATACGGTCACCGGCGATACGGCACCGACCCCCGACAGCACACCCGCCGCGCAGCCTCCCGCGACGACCGGCCCGGACACCGGAACGCAAAACTCCACTACCCCAGCGGTTTCGGCGAGCGCACCGGTAACGATCACACCGCACACCACCGTCGAGCCCGCCGCGGCGACGACCCAACCCGCGACGACACCGACCACCATCACCCCGGCGGCTACCGCCGACACCGCAGCCGCGGCCAAACCCGTTGTGTCGATGGCGGATTCCCCAGCCGCGACCACCGCCACCGCCACCACGCCGACGGCCGCACCCGATCGAAGCGTTCGCCCCGGCACCAGCGCACCTGTGGTCGCCGCCGCGGCCGCACCGGTGATCGCCCCGACGGTCCCCGGCGCGGGCAACGCCAGCTCGGACGATGATCGCAAACGCGATGAGCGCAAACGCGATGCCAGTGGCGACGCGATCAATGGCGTCGGCGCGGGCGCGGTCGGCGGACTCATGGGCGGTGCCATGGTCGCGGGCGAGACCCCACGCTCGGGCCTGAGCACCGGCGCGGCCGCCGCGCGCGCGGCACAGGCCCGCGACGAGGACAACTACGACGACGATTACCACTTCTTCGACGACGATCTGACCTTCCTGGAACCGGCCGACGACGGCGGTGAGCTGATCGGCGATATGGATCCGACGACACCACCGGTCGTCGGCGAATGGACCGAACTGGAGTGAACTGGACGCTGACCCCGGACCAGTTCGCCATGGCCTGGGCCCGCACCGACGGCGACCGCGTCCCCTATCCCCTCGCCGTGCGCCTCTCGGCTCGCGATACCGCCGAACGCGCCGCCCAGCTGCCCGCCCTGAACCATTGGTGCGAGCAAACTCTCGACGCGGATCTGGAGGGCGCGCTGCGCGTGCTGGCCCGCCCTGCCGTGCGCATCGAGGTCTTCGGGCAGCGTGATGCCGCCCAGGAGCCGGGAACAACTGGTGACAGATCGGGCTCCGGGTACGGCGAGGCGATCGAACAGACCGGTCTGCTCGGCCAGAGCGACCCGGTCACCGCCGCACCGGATATCGCCGCCGAGACACGCCCGGTGCGCGTACTCGGCGCGATCGCCGGGGATATCGCGGTGGTCGCGGCGCAGCGCCCGGGTGCGAACGCAGACCGGGGCGGCGATATCCGGCTGTTCGTCGATCGGGTGAAAAACCTTTCCGCACGGGTGATTTCAGTGCTGCCGGAGAATACGCCCGGCACGATGGCACAGCTGACCGCACCGCTGGCCCGGGTCGGTGAGGACAGCCGGGATCTGGTGACCGTGCCGGTGGCCGGACCCGCGACGCCCACGCGAATTCGCAAGCTACTGCGGCAATCTCGCGACGGTATCGGCCAGATCGTGGTGTCGGTGCGACGACCCGATGGCGAACTGCGTCCGTTCGGGGTGCTGTGCTGGATCGACGTGATCGACGACGGCAGGTATACGGTGCGCACCGGGGTCGACGTCGACATCATGCCGGTCACCGCACAACGGTTCACCACGGTGCTGCGCCCCATGGTCACCGCCGCCGAACGCACCCTGGCCTTTGCGGACCGGTGGTGAAGACCTCGGCCGTACAAGCACGGATCACCCCACACGGAACGAGTCTTACCAGCGACGTTCGTGCCGGAGTCGCGGCATCTACACTGCCCTGTGCCACTTTACGAATTCGAAGGCAAACGGCCCCAGGTCGATCCGACGGCGTTCATCGCGCCCACCGCGACCCTGATCGGTGACGTGCGCGTCGAGGCAGGCGCCTCCATCTGGTACGGCGCGGTACTGCGCGCGGACCTGGCGCCGATCACCATCCGGGAACGCGCCAATATCCAGGACAATGCGGTCCTGCACGTGCCGCCGGATGTGCCGATGGAAATCGGTCCCGGCGCGACCATCGCACACAGCGTCGTCTTCCACGGCGCATCGGTCGGCGCGGAGGCCATCGTCGGCAATGGCACCACCGTCCTGGACCTGGCCGAAATCGGCGCGGGCACAATGATTGCCGCACATTCGCTGGTTCCGCCGCATGCCAAGATCCCGGCGGGTGTGCTCGCCGCGGGCGCCCCCGCCGAGGTCAAGAAGTCCATCGAAGGCACTCAGGCCGAAGGCTGGGTCGAACTCAACCCCGGCTTCTATGCCGAACTGGCCCAACGCCACCGCAAGGGCATCACCGAAGTCCAGCCCTGACCTCGGGCACGACACACCAGGCGCAGCTCACACCAGTAGCTCGGTGACTTCGTCATCGTCCAACTGATGGAAGTCGTGATAGGCCATCCCGACACCGCCGAGCGAATGCGGAACCCACGGGCAGACCACCTCATCCGCCTCGGCGGCGGCCCGGTGCAATGCCTCCGCCGAGGACACCGGCACCGCGACCACGATGCGCAACGGCTGGTGCAGCTGAGCGACCCGGCAGGCGGCGACCACCGTCGCCCCGGTCGCCATGCCGTCGTCCACGATCACCGTGGTGCGGCCCCCGATCGGGATCGGCTTGGCGTCACCGCGCCACATCTCCCGGCGGCGCTCCAGTTCGACGCGTTCCACATCCTCGATCTCGGCGACCTGCTCCGGCGTTATCCCGGTGTGCGCCAACACATCCTGATTGAGCACCCGGATACCTTCCTCACCGATGGCGCCCATCGCCAGCTCCGGCTGCCATGGCACACCGAGCTTGCGGACCAACATGATGTCGAGATCACCACCGATGACCTCACGCACCGCGGCCGCCACCGGAACCCCACCGCGGGGCAGTCCGAGCACCAGCGGTTGCGCCGCGTGCAGGTGGCCGAGTTCCAAACCCAGCGCGCGACCGGCAGCTGCCCGATCGGTATAGATCATCCCGAAATCAACGCTACTCCGGTGCGCGCTCGGTGATCGCGAATCGACGCAATGCCAGGCTGGGGTTGGTGCGGCGGACCGCGGCGAGCTGATCGAGATCGATGCCCGCGGTGAGCACGCCGGGTTCGTCACCGAGTTCGGTGAGCACCACGCCGGTGGGATCGATGATCATCGAGGCGCCCGCGCCGCGCGGCGCGCATTGATCGGCGGCGGCCACATACACGGTGTTCTCGATGGCGCGGGCGCGCAGCAGCGTCGTCCACTGATCCACCTTCGCCGGACCGGGAATCCACTGGGCGGGCAGCACCAGCACCTGTGCCCCCGCCGCCGCGACGCGACGGCAGCCTTCCGGAAAGCGAAGATCGAAACAGGTCTGCATGCCGAATGTCACATCATCGACGGTGAAGGTGGCCGGAGTCTCGATCGCCCCCGCCTCGACCACATCGGATTCGAGATATCCGAACGCGTCGTACAGATGCACCTTCCGGTACTTCGCCACCAGCTTCGCATCGGGTCCGAGGGCGACAAGCGTATTGCGGATCTGCTTCGCCCCCGGCGCCACCTGTTCAACGATTCCGGCGACCAGATGCACCCCGAATTCGCGCGCGATTTCGCCGAGGCCGGTGACGAACGGCCCGGTCAGCGGTTCGGCAATGGCCACGACCCGCTCGTCGAGCCGGGCGACGGCAAACATCGAGTATTCCGGTGCGACGATCACCCGCGCACCGCGTTCGGCGGCGGTGCGGACGTGCTCGCGCAGGGCCGCGAGATTGGCGGACGGATCGGTTCCCGCGGCGAATTGGACCACCGCCACAACCACCGGTGATCCGGCGGTAGCGGCGGGCCCGGCGGAGGTAGCTCGAGTAACCACGGAAGGCCCCGCGGACGCCGCTGTTGACACAGTCGGGTCGTGATGTGCGGGCACGGTTTCGGGTTGCATATGTCTCACCGTATTGGCCCGGTGGCCGGGACGACCACCACCAGGCAGTAAACTCCTGGTCAATGAGTACCAATCAGGTCGACAGCGTTCCTGGCGACAACGACAGGGACGATGACGGCCCGACCTTCGCCGATCTCGGCATCGATGAGCGCGTCCTAGCGGCCATCGCCGATGTGGGCTACGAATCGCCCTCGCCCATCCAGGCGGCGACGATTCCACCACTGCTCGAGGGTGCCGATGTGGTCGGGCTGGCCCAGACCGGCACCGGCAAGACCGCGGCATTCGCCATCCCGATCCTGATGGGCATCGAGGCGACCGGCAAACTTCCGCGCGCCCTCGTACTGGCCCCGACGCGCGAACTCGCGATCCAGGTCGCCGAGGCGTTCGGCCGCTACGCCACCCACATTCCCGGACTGCATGTGCTGCCGATCTACGGCGGCCAGGCCTACGGCGTCCAGCTCTCCGGTCTGCGCCGCGGCGCACATGTCGTGGTAGGCACGCCGGGCCGGGTGATCGATCACCTGGAGAAGGGCACGCTCGACCTGTCGCAGCTGCAGTATCTGGTGCTCGACGAGGCCGACGAGATGCTGAAGATGGGGTTCCAGGAGGATGTCGAGCGCATTCTCGCCGACACCCCGCGCGAGAAGCAGGTCGCGCTGTTCTCCGCGACCATGCCCTCGGCGATCCGCAGCATCTCCAAGAAGTACCTGCGCGAGCCGGTCGAGATCACGGTCAAGTCGAAGACCTCGACCAACACCAACATCACCCAGCGTTGGGTGCAGGTCTCGCATCAGCGCAAACTCGACGCCCTGACCCGGATCCTCGAGGTCGAGTCGTTCGAGGCGATGATCATCTTCGTGCGCACCAAGCAGGCCACCGAGGAGCTGGCCGAAAAGCTGCGCTCCCGTGGCTTCTCCGCGGCGGCGATCAATGGTGATATCGCGCAGAACCAGCGTGAGCGCACCATCGGGCAGCTGAAGTCCGGTGCACTGGACATTCTGGTCGCCACCGATGTCGCGGCGCGCGGTCTCGATGTGGATCGCATCTCCCATGTCGTCAACTTCGACATTCCACACGACACCGAGTCCTATGTGCACCGCATCGGCCGCACCGGCCGGGCCGGGCGCAGCGGTGAGGCGCTGCTGTTCGTCGCACCGCGCGAACGGCACCTGCTCAAGTCGATCGAGCGTGCCACCCGGCATCCGCTGACCGAAATGCAGCTGCCGAGCGTCGATGATGTGAACACCCAGCGCGTGGCCAAGTTCGGCGATTCCATTACCGAGAACCTCAGTTCGTCGAATCTGGCGCTGTTCCGCAAGCTCATCGAGGATTACGAGCGCGAACACAACATTCCGCTCGTCGATATCGCGGCGGCGCTCGCGGTCAGCGGCTACGACGGCGACAACTTCTTCATGGAGCCCGAGCCGGAGCCGATCGAACGCCCGCAGCGCGAACGCATGCCGCGCACGGATCGACCCGCCCGCCGCTTCGAGGGCGAGGATCGTGGTCCCTCGCATCACCGCGGCACCGGAGCCGAATTGGCGACCTACCGGATCAGCGTCGGCAAGCGGCACCGCGTGGTGCCCGGCGCGATCGTCGGGGCGATTGCCAATGAGGGCGGACTGCGCCGCAGCGACTTCGGCCATATCAGCATCCGCCCGGACCACAGTCTCGTCGAGCTCCCGGCGGACCTGTCCTCGGAGACCCTGGAAGCATTGCGGCGCACCAGGATCAGCGGCCAGCTGATCCAGCTGCAGCTCGATCAGGGCCCGCCCGGCGGACGTCCGTTCCGCGCCGGACCGCGTCGCGATCGCGACGGGGGCAAGCGACCGGAACGGCGTAAGCCGCGCTCCTGAACCGGACCGGCCGCACCGCTGCTGCGAGCGACGGGTCGGACGCCAGCCGTAGCGACCCGCCGACACCGAATTCCACGCGATGGTAGCGGCTAGCTACAGTGTTGCCGTCCGTGTCCGGCGAAGACACAGGAGGGCCGCGTTTGATCGTGTTCGGTGATCGTGTCGTCTGCTCCGCCGTCGACCTCGTGCGCGCGGCGCAGTGTGAATTCGCTTTGCTGCGTGCCCTCGATACCGAACTGGGCATCATCGCGGGCGCGGTGGATCCGGCGCCCGATCCGGTGCTGCGCACCGGATTCGACGATTCGCGCGAACGCAGACTCGCGGACTTCCGCGACCGGTTCGGCGGTCGGCTGGTCGAGATCCGAAGCGAGGCGGCCGAGTACGATCCGGTGACCGATCCCGGGGCCCATATCGCTGCACTCCAGGCCGCCAATGTCGAGACCATCGCCGCACTGCGCGCCGGGGCGCACGTGATCCATGGTGCCACCTTCTTCGACGGTAAATTCGTCTGCGCCAGCGATTTCCTGGTGCGGGCCGGCCATCGGGTCCGCTACACCGTGCACGGCACCGCGGCGGACCCACCGGATCGCATCGGGGCGGCACTCGAACTCGCCGCGTGTGCCGACGCCTTGGACAGTAGCGGCGCGCTGACCGCACCCCTGGTTCGATTGCACCTACGCAAGGACAGCCGGACCTACCCGCTCATCGATCTGGTGCCGGTGTATCTCACCCGGCGCGGGCGAGTCGAGCGAATCCTGGAAGACAAACTGAGCGAACTGCTCCCGGTGCAGTGGGGCGATCCGCGCTATCTCGCCTGCGGCCACTGCCCGACCTGCACCGCGGCGCTGTCGGCGGCACGTGATCTGCTACTGGTCGCCGGGATGCCGCGCACTGCGCGAGCCAGGCTGCGCGAAGCGGGCGTGAGCACCATCGACCGATTGGCGAATACCGCCGCCACCGTACCCGGCCTGCCACCGCGCACCTTCGGCGCACTGCGCCGCCAGGCCGAAATCCAGCTGCAATGCGAGGATTCCGGACAGCCGACGCACACCCTGGTCGACGCGATCGCGCTGGGTGCCCTCCCGCCGCCGTCGCCGGGTGATCTCTCACTCAGCATCGAGGAGGGGCCATCGGGTCAGCTGGTCGGTATCGAGGTGGGCGGTCCGGCCGCGGTCCATCTGGCCTTCCGCGCCCCGTTCGGCACGGCGACCGCACCGTCCCCGGCGATGACCGATGAGCAGGCCGGGCGGCGGCGCGCGCTGGGCGAGGTGCTCGACTATGTCGCCCAACGGCTACGGATGTATCCGGATATGCGCGTGTACCACTACACCTCCGAGGTGCGTTCGGCGCTGCTGCGGTGGACCGGCCGCTACGGGATCGGCGAGGAGATCGTCGAGGATCTGCTGCAGGCGGGTGTGCTGGTCGACCTATATCCGATCGTGCGCAATGCCCTGCTGATCGGGGAGCGCTCCTACCGCCTGAGCCGACTGCGGCGGCTGTTGCCCGGCGCGGCGCATTCCGGTGCTGCGGAACGCGATTGCGTCATCGTATTGCGGCTGCGCGACTGGCTGCAGGATCGAGCGGCCGAACAGCGCGTCGATCCGGATGCGGCACTGCTGGACCAGGCGAGTTCGTGGTGCCTGGTGCCGAGTCCGGACGAGCCGGATCCGGTGCCGCCGGCACGGCCCTCCTCGATCGAGGCCGCACTCGCGGAATTCGCTGCGGCACAGGGCGAACCGGGTCATCCCGCCGCGCTGATGGCCGCGGCCCTCGGCTATCACCGGCGCGAACGCCAGCCGCTATGGTTGGCACATGCCGACCGGCTCAGTCATCCGGTAGACGAATGGTCCGACGCGCCAGGAGTACTCGTGGCCGACTGGGGCACGGTGGACACCAAGTGGCATCGCGGCCCGCATCAGCCGACAATGCGCAGATATCTCACACTGACCGGACGAATCGGTATCGGCTGGGGCGGCGCCGATACCGCGGGCGGCGCCGCGACCGGCACGGTGCTGACACCGGGCACCACGGTGTACACCTTCTACGATCAGCCGGTCGCCGCCGGAATGATCACCGCCGTGGGTCGGCGCGCGACCGCCTCCGCGACCGTGCTCGGCTGCTCGGTGGACGCCAACTTCGACGACACCGTCCGGCTGGAGGAACTGCTACCCGACGGCTGCGAACCCTATGACGAGCTGCCGACCGCGATCGCACCGGGACTGCCCGCCTGGGACGAGAATATCGAGACCGCCGTCGAATTCGCGGCCCAGCAGTTGCTGATGGCGCTGCCCGAGGTCCCCGCGAGCGCGGTCTTCGACATCCTGGCGCGCCGACCGCCACGGCTGCGCCGAGCCGACCGGCTACCGGATGTGCACGGTGACCACGCCGCGGCCATCACCACCGCGCTGCGCGATCTCGATGACTCCTACCTCGCGGTGCAGGGGCCGTCCGGCACCGGTAAGGCCTCCACCGTCGCCAGGTCGATCGAACGTCTGGTCACCCGGCACAAGTGGCGCGTCGGCGTTGTCGCGCCATCGCATTCGACGGTGGAGAGCCTGCTCGACATGATCGTCGCCATGGGCGTGCTGCCCGAACTGGTGGCCAAGAAGGACGTCGAGGCGCTGGCGCCGGAGTGGTCGGTGATCGATGGTGCCCGCTATCCGCGGTTCCTGGACAATGCGGTCAATGGCTGCGTCATCGGTGGCGCCCCGGCCGATTTCGCCGACGACGAGGTGGTGCCCGGCGATGGTCTCGATCTGCTGGTGATCGCCGACGCTGGCGGCTTTCCGCTCGCCGATACCATCGCGGTCGCGGTGAGTGCGCGCAATCTGCTGTTACTCGGCGATCCCGCGCCCGCCGTGGCGCGCGGCACCCATCCGGAGCCGGTCGACGAATCGGTGCTCGGCTGGCTCACCGAGGGGCGCAATACCCTGCCCGCCGATCGCGGCTACTTCCTCGATCGCACCTGGCGGATGCACCCGCGCGTCTGCGACCCGATCTCCCGGCTGTACTACGACAACCGCCTGCGCTCCAATGAGACCGTTACGCTCGCACGGCAATTGGAGGGTGTCGAACCCGGCGTGGAGACGGTGCTGGTCGAGCACACCGGTGCTGCGACCGAATCGGTGGCCGAGGCCCGCGAGGTGGTCCGCCGGGTGCGCGCCCTGCTCGGGGTCTCGTGGACGACCGGCGCCATGACGCGGCGGCTGCATCCACACGACATACTCGTGGTCGCGCCCTACAGTGCCCAGGTCGGCCTGATCCGAACGCTGCTGGCGCGGGCCAAGATCGAGGATGTGCTGGTCGGCACCGCCGAACGCTTCCGCGGCCGGGAGGCCGCGGTGGTCCTGCTGTCGATGACCACATCCAGCCCCGATGATGCCCCCTACGGCATGCGGTTCCTGTTGTCGCGCAGCATGGTTCAAGCCACACTGTGCCGAGCCATGTGGAAGGCCGTCATTATCCGGTCACCGCTGCTCACCGAATATCTACCGAATAATCCCGACGATCTCGCGGATCTGGCGACATTCCTGCGACTCAGCTGAGCCAGATGTGCTGAATATTTCTTTCAGAGGTCGGTCGGCACATGATCGAAATATTCATGCGGACCGGTTGGTTCTTTATTTGAATATGCACTGCCGCGGTATCCGCATTCGATCTTGAAATTCACCCTCGCAACCACGGCGAATTCGCAATTGGCGCCGGCTCAGCCGAAGCAGTTGCCCTCACCGCGGTAGGTGGGCACCGTCGTGCGCGTGCCGTCGCCGTCGACGAGATGCACCTCGTTGAACCGCTCACACAGCTCACCGGCCTTGGCATGCCGGAACCACACCCGATCACCGATCCGCAGTTCGGCCGCCCCGGACAGCGGGGTCTGCACCTCGCCCGCACCCTCGGTGCCGAGCAGCTTCAAACCAGCGGGCCACGCCGGCTTCGGCACCCGGGACGGCCCGGTCGGACCGGAGGCGATGTAACCGCCCGCGAAGACCGTTGCGATGGACGGGGTCGGCTTGCGCAGCACCGATGTCGCGAAGAACAGCGCGGGGCGCGGGGTGAAGGAGCGATAGTGATCGAACAGGGTCGGCACATACAGCCCGGAGCCCGCGGTCACCTCGGTCACATCCGAATCGGCAGTGCTGACCTCGATGGATCCGGAGCCGCCGCTATTGACGATCTCCAGCTTGCCGACCACCGAGCGCACCGCATCGAGAACCTGCCCGCGACGCTTGGCGATTTCGGCCGCCGAGGCCCGCTTCACCAGGCGCACAGCGATATTGGAGTCGGGCAGTCCGGCGATCTGCGCCTCATAGGTCATCACGCCGACCACATCGAAACCGCGACTCAGCGCGGCACGCGCGAGCGCGGCGGCCTCTTCGGCAGTGCGGATCGGCGAGCGCCGAACGCCGAGGTGCAGCGGTCCGATGCGCAGCGAGGCGTCCACATCGAGGCAGATTCGCGGCCGCACCAGATCGGTGCCGACCGCGGCGCGGATCAGTTCCAGCTGCGCGACATCGTCGACCATCAATGTGATGGATTCGCGCAGGGTGTCATCGGCGGCGAGTTCGGCCAGCGCCGCACGGTCGACGGTCGGATAGCCGAGCAGCACATCGCGGGCGCCGAGCCGGACCAGCCAGATGGCCTCGGCCAGGGAATACGACATGATGCCCGCGAAGCCGCCGGCCGCGGTGAGTCCGGTGCCGAGCACCTGCTCGAGTATCGCGCGGCAGCGCACCGATTTACTCGCCACCCGGATGGGCACCCCACCCGCGCGACGGACCAGGTCAGCGGCATTGGCACGCAGCGCGGTCAGGTCGAGGGCGGCCAGCGGCGGGTCCAGCTCGGCCGTGGCCGCGTGCAGTCCAGCAATCGGCGACGTTTCGGCCACGCCTGCGCCTCGCTGACGGTCGGCTCCGCCGTGCCCGAAGGTGCTATTGACGGTTCGCTCGCTGCGCTCGCTCACGGAACAACTCAACCATTTAACTGGTCAAACGTCCAGTACCGCGCAGGGTCAGACTTCGACCGCCCTGGTGGCCAAGCTGCTGACCAGGTCGTCGAGCACCACGAGGGTCGTCTCGTCATTGCAATCGGCGAGCCAGCGCAGCACCGTGCCCTGCAGTACCGAGACCGCATAGGTCGCGATGGCATCCACCGGCTCCAACCATTGCGCGCCCGACCGGTCGGCGCAGAGCGCCAGGAAGCTCGCGACTTCGGAATCCATCTCCCGGAACAGGGCCGAGGCCTTCGGATCGGCGACACATTCGGTCTGCCCCTCCCAGCGCTCGGCCAACTGATGCGCCGTCGCTTCGTACGCCCGCGCCTGTTTGGCCGGGGCGGCCTTGACCAGGGGCCAGTAGGCACTGACACCGGCATGCAGTAACACCCGAAGTGCTCGCACTCCGGTGAAGTCGAGTGAGGCGGCCGCCTTCTCGACGGCCTCGCAGATGGTCGGCCGCAACCGAACCGCTGCCATTTCTCCACGTACGCTCAACGCCGACTCCCTCGGGGAAAGAACTCACGCGCCCTGATCGGCACGGCTCGCTGAACATGGCGAACCGCGATCATGAATCTTCCGATCGGGATTTCCCTGGATACCCAGTCCAACATTCATCAATGGTAGAGGGTTTCCGGGGTTTAAGAACGGGTTCGTTGGGTATTTCCAGACTGGAAGAATGTTTTGTTACCCAAACGGAATGCCGCTGCGATCGATCGGTATCCGCCGGAATCGCTTCCGGGGGCGTCACTCTCACACCGCCCGCCCGAACAACACCATTGACCAGACTACGGGCCGACTTGTTCCCCATCCGGCAAGATGTGGCGGATCACACATCAGAAGCCTCGCAAACCGGACAGCCAGCGGTTCTATGTTGGCCTCTCGATCGACACCTCGGTGACCCCATTGTCTGGTTAGCCTTGATCGGTGACTCTCTCGCCCTCGGCCGACCAGTTCTACCTGACCGGCACCTTCAACTTCCGCGATCTCGGCGGCCTGCGCACCATCGACGGCGCGCGGATCCGCCCCGGCGTGCTGCTGCGCTCGGCTCAGCTGAGCGGCCTGGATCTGCCCGGGCACGCCATCCTGCGCGAACTCGGCGTCGCCGACGTCTACGACCTGCGCGGGCACCGCGAGATCGACCACATCGGCCACGACAACCTGCCCGACGGCGTGCGACTGAACCTCACTCCGTTCGACTCCCGGATGGCCGAGGCGCCGCCGCACGATGCACAGACCAACTCCGCATTCGCGCACATGCTCGAGGTCTACCGGTACTTCCCGACCCTGCCCGAGGCGAATACCGCGATCATCGCCATCGCCGAGACGATCGCCAGCGGCGACGGTGCGGTGCTCGTGCACTGCGCGGCCGGTAAGGACCGCACCGGCTGGGCCATCGCCACCCTGCTGCGCGCGGTCGCAGTCAGCGAGGCCGATGTGCTCGCCGACTTCCTGGCCAGCAATGACGCCGTCCCCGCCCTGCGCGCCATGATGGCACCGAAACTCACTGCGGGAGTTGAACTCTCCATCGATATCCTGGGCGTCCGCGAGGACTACCTGCAGGCCGCGACGGATGCGGTGCACGAACAGCACGGCGATGTCGAGTCCTATCTGACCGCCATCGGATTCACCGCACAGCTGCGCGAACGGCTGCGCGATCGCCTGCTCGAGTGAGCTACCCGGCCTGCGCCCGTTCGCGCCGGACCAGACCGTCGGCGTCGATGCTGACCTGATCGCCGGTGTGGAACCAACTTCCGGTGAAGCGGTCCGCGGTGGTCTCCGGATCGTTCCAGTAGCGGCGGGTGACATTGGGCCCGCGACATAGCAATTCGCCATGTCCGGCCTGCGCCTGCGGCCCCCACAGCGCCAATTCCGTACCGCCGAAGGCGAAGCCGAGTATCGGATCGGCACCGGGTGCGGTGTCGGTTTCACCGTCGACGACCAGGCCGATGCCGCTGGTTTCGGTCGCGCCCCAGACCGACCACCGCCGGGCGGCGGGGAATATATCCCGCAGTGTGGCGGCCAGGTCCGCGGGATCGGTGGCATCGGCGACGCGTTCGCCGCGATGGCCCGCATTGCTGACCCGGACGATGCCCTCGGTGCACAGCCCCTCGGTGCGCAGCGCCGCGAGCTCGGGCAGCAGCCCGGCGAAGATGCGTGGTGTCGCGGAGACCATATCGATCCGTTCGGAGACAATGGTTTCGGCGAGTCTTCGGCGACCCGGCGCGAGGACGACGGTGCCGCCGACCGCGAACGTCGGCAGCATCTGGTCCACACAGCCGCTCGCATGCGCCAGCGGCAACAGCACCAGATTGCGCAAGCCGTCGGTCGGCAGGTCCAGCGCCGCGACAACGGAACGAATTGCCGAGAGCAGGTTTTCGTTGGTCAGCTCGACGCCCTTGGGCGCGACGGTGGTGTTGACCGGACACACCCCGGTGCCGCTGGTGTAGCAGAGCAGCGCCAGATCACTCAGTGCCGCACCGTCATCGATGTAGGCGGCGCCGTCGGGCAGGGCCGCGCTATCGGCACCGAGTACGAAATCGGTACTGCTGTCGGCGATCACCCGCTCGGCCACCGCATCGGGCAGTCCGTCGTGCACCAACACCGGGACCGCGCCGCTCAGCAGCGCACCGAGGAACGCCTGCACCCAGCGCGCACCCGCTGGCATATGAATGGCGACCCGGTCGCCGAAGCCGATGCCGTGGTCCTGCAGGCCGCCCGCGATGCGGGAGGCGGAGTGCCACAGCTCCCGATAGGTGAGTCGGGGGCCGCCGATCTCCACCACCGCCTCCCTGGTCGAGAAGGCGTGTACCTGCAGATCCAATAGTTCGGTCAGTGCGGGGGTGAGATTGCCGTAGCGCAGTACCCCGTCGGCGCCACGAGCCAGCGGAGCATCGCGGGCATGCGGGTGATTCGGTGGGTACTCGACCAAGAACTGCGACATGGGTCCTCCGCACACGCCTCGAGCCTGCAGGCTCTTGCGACTATATGACGCGAGTCACAATTTCGTGGGCATAGGCGAGGAACGTGTCCTGGCCGTCACCGACCGGTATAAGTGGCCTTCCCGGGTCCGACCTCCAGGAAGCTGCGCACCGCGCCGCGCAGATCCGCGGTGTCGAACAGCGCGCCCGACACCTGCGGGGTCACCGAATCCGCATGTGCCACACCACCGGAGCGCCACGCCTCGATGATCTGCTTGGTCGCGGCATGCGCCCTGGTCGGCCCCTGGGCCAGCCGATTCGTCAAATCCCGTGCGGCGGTGTCGACGTCGTCGTGGATGGCGTTCACCACGCCCCATTCGGCCATGGTCGCGGCGTCGTAGAGATCGCCGGTCATCACGAATTCACGGGCCCGGCCCGATCCGGCACGCTCGGCCAGCCGCTGCGGACCGCCCATCGACGGGGTCAGGCCGACGACCGTCTCCACCAGACCGAATTTCGCCTTCGGCGCGGCCAAGATGATGTCGCAGGCCAGCGCCATTTCGAAGGCGGCGGTCAGGGTCAGGCCGTGCGCGGCAAAGACCACCGGACACGGCAGCGCCTCCAGCGGATGGATGATCTGCGCGAACAGGGTGCGCCACAGCTCGGCGCCCTGCTCGATCGTCAGACCGTCGAAGACGTGCACGTCGACACCGCCGGAGACCAGCTTGCCCTCGGCCCGCAGCAGCACCGCGCGCGGCGGATTCGCCGACAGATCGGCGAGATTGTCGATGAGCGCGTCGAGCATCGACTGGTCGAAGAGATTCAGCGGCGGATTGGCCAGGGTGAGGGTCGCGACCTCGGCGCCGCCATCGGTGGTTTCCCGGGTCAGTCGGGTGGCCTTCGTATCACTCATTTGGCAAGACTAGGCTCACCCGGTCCGTCGGCGGCCATACCCTGAGATCTCGATCTGCCAGACTATTCGAGTGACCAAGTCGGTATCGGAAACTGCCTCTTACGTCGAGTCTGGCGAGTTCAAGCGAGATACGAATTACATCACCACCCGCATCACTGCCGACGGACGCGACGGATACCCGGTCGAGGCCGACCGCTATCGCCTGATCGCCGCGCGAGCCTGCCCCTGGGCCAACCGGACGCTGATCGTGCGCAGGCTGCTCGGACTGGAGGACGCGATCTCACTGGGGCTGTGCGGTCCGACCCACGACAGGCTCAGCTGGACCTTCGATCTGGATCCCGGCGGTGTGGATCCGGTGCTCGGCATTCCCCGGCTGCGCGACGCCTACCTGGCGCGGATCCCGGACTACCCGCGCGGCATCACGGTTCCGGCGATGGTCGAGGTCGCCACCGGGCAGGTGGTGACCAATGACTACCCGCAGATCACGCTCGACTTCGCCACCGAGTGGACCGAATTCCATCGACCGGGTGCGCCGCAGCTGTATCCGGCGGAGCTGCGGGCCGAGATCGACGAGGTGAACCTGGCCGTTTTCCACGATGTCAACAACGGCGTCTACCGGTGTGGATTCGCGGGGACACAGGAAGCCTATGAGACGGCCTACGACCGGCTGTTCGCCCGATTGGACTGGCTGTCCGAACGTCTGACCACCCAGCGATACCTGGTGGGCGACACCATTACCGAGGCCGACGTGCGGCTGTTCACCTCACTGGTCCGATTCGATCCGGTCTATCACGGCCACTTCAAGACCAACCGCAGCAAGCTGACCGAAATGCCGGTGCTGTGGGCCTATGCGCGCGACCTCTATCAGACGCCGGGGTTCGGCGACACCGTCGATTTCGAGCAGATCAAGGTGCACTACTACGTCGTGCATACCGATATCAACCCGACGCGGATCGTGCCCAAGGGCCCGGAGCTGACCGACTGGCTGACCCCGCACGGCCGAGAAGCGCTGGGCGGCAGACCATTCGGCGACGGCACCCCGCCGCCACCGCCACCGCTCGCGGAAAGGGTCGCTGCCCTGCGCGAACCGGCGTGATGGAACCGACATGCGGGGAACCAGGTCGACCGGGTACATCGTTGTCATGACGAGTTGATGGCGGTCGGTGCCATAAGGTTCATCCCGTACAGGCGGAAGAGGAGGATATCGCCGTGTTCAAAGGCACGTTCGAGAAGACGGTGGTCCAGCTACTCGATACCGGGTCACGCCTGCAGGCGCCCGCCGTCGCCAGGTACGTGGACCGGCTGCGGCGTTCGCATCCGTCGGAGAGTCCCGCGCAGATCATCGAGCGGCTGGAGAACCAGTACCTGCTCGCGGTGACCAGCAGCGGCAGTGCGGTCGGCGCCACCGCCGCGGTGCCCGGGGTCGGCACCGTCGCGGCGATCGCGGCGGTGAGTGCCGAGACCACCTTCTTCATGGAGGCGTCGGCGGTGTTCACGCTGGCCGTCGCGGCCGTGCACGGCATCTCCCCCGAGGACAAGGAGACGCGGCGGGCACTCGTGCTCGCCGTCGTGCTCGGCGAGAGCGGGATGGAGATCGTCGAGAAGACCGTGGGTCATTCGGCGAAGAACTGGGGCACGCTGTTCGCCAATAAGATTCCCGGCCTGTCGAGCATGAACGATTCGCTGCTCAAGCGATTCATCATCCGGTTCATCACCAAGCGGGCCGCCCTGATGGCGGGCAAGGTGGTACCCGCTGGCATCGGCGCGGTGATCGGCGGTGTCGGCAACCGGACGCTGGGCAAGACCACGATCGGCAACGCGCGCAAGGCATTCGGGCCCGCGCCGGTGACCTGGCCTGCCGATCGCCAGCTGATCATCGATGCCGATCCGCTGCCTGCACTGGATCCGGTCAAGCCGCAACCCCCGACCACACCACGATGAGCGCGGGCCGACCGCTCGCGTTCTCCGTCCGCGGCCTGAGCAAGCGCTACGACCTGGTCACCGGGATCGAGAACGTCAGCTTCACCGTCCCGTCCGGGACGGTCGCGGCCCTGGTCGGGCCGGCGGGCGCGGGTAAGTCGACGATTCTGCGCATCCTGCTCGGCCTGCTCGAACCGACCACGGGTACCGCGGCGGTCGGCGGGCCGGGCTCACGACGGCGCGGCGAGCCGCAGCGCGGTCCCGCGGCCGTCGTCGGCGGCATGCTGATGCCGCGCGGTCTGCATCCGGCGCGCTCGGCACGCGATCACCTGCTGGTGTACGCGGCGGCCGCGGGTATCGAGGACGCGCGCGTCGACGAGGTGATCCAGGCGGTCGGCCTCGGTGCCTGGGCGCGGACGCGGGCGGGTGCACTACCGGCCGGATCACAGACCCGACTGGCACTGGCGACCGCACTACTCGGCGATCCGCAACTATTGATCCTCGACGAACCCATGGCCGATCTCGACGCCGCCGAACGCGCGTGGCTACAGGACTTCCTGCGGCGCCATACCCGCCGCGGCGGCACCGTCCTACTGTCGAGCGAAAGCCTGTCGACCGTGATTCCGATCGCCGACAACATCATCGTGCTGAGCGAGGGTTCGGTGGTCTATCAGGGCACCCCCGCCCGGCTGCGGCGCGGGCACCCCGATCGCCTGGTCGTCGCCGCGTCCCCGCCGATCGCGCTGGCCACCATGCTGGCCGCACAGGGATTCACCGATGCGGTGATCCGGCCGGACGGACGGCTCGCGGTGGCCGAGGCGACCGAAGCGCAGATCCGCGCGGCGGCGACGGCGGTCGGTGTGCGCGTGGACAGCATCATCGCCGACCAGATCCATCCCGACCGGGTGCTCGCAGCATTGGTCAAACCGGCCCGCCCAGCACCGCCCGCCCCCTACGCCGGGATCGCACCGCCCCAACCGACGCCCCAGGGGATTCCACGATGATCGCCGTTCTGCCCCCGGACCTCGTTCCGGCCGTCAATTCCGAGGTCCGCAAGGTCACCACGCTGCGCGCCAGCCGGATCCTGGCCGCGCTGATCCCCGCGATCGCCCTCGTCGCGAGCACGGTCACCGCGGTGGTCGCCGGACCGGCCAACCCCAAATCCGATCCGGCGACCGGTGCCGCGACCATCGGGCTCTACATCGGCCTTGCCATCGCGATCGTGCTCGCGGGGGCCTTCGGCGCCGCCGGGGCGGGCGCCGAATACCGTTACGCGACAATGCCGTCCACGGCACTGTTCACCTCGGACCGCGACCGACTCGCCGCCGCGAAACTCCTGGTCACCGCCGGATTCGCACTGGCGATGACATTCGCGGTCGAGTTGCTGGCGTTCGCCTGTCTGCTCGCCTTCGGCCGCGGCAAATTCGACTTCGGCCTGCGCCTGCTCGCGGTCTTCGGCGGCGGCCTGCTCGCGGCGGTCTGCTGGTCGGTGATCGGCGCGGGCCTCGGCCTGCTGCTGCGCACCTCCACCGGTGCGATCGCCACGATGCTCGGCTGGCTGCTGATCATCGAGCCGTTGCTCTGGATCGTCGCCAAGGCCATCGGCTTCGCCGGAATGGTCACCATGCTCCCCGGCGCCGCCACCATCAGCACGGTCGCGGTCGACTCCTTCACCGACAGCGACTTCCTGGCCCCGACTCCCGCCGCGCTGGTGGTCTTGCTGCTGTGGACCCTCGGCATCGGCGGCGGCGCCTGGTGGTTGCTCCGCAAACGCGATATCTGACCCCGTACCCGGTCGCCATCGGACCAGCGCCCCCCGAAATTGTCCGTGCCTCGGGGAACAAATCCGATGGCGATCCGTGTCGTTACCGTCGGGTATGAGCCGACAAAGACGGGTGAGCAGCGCAATTGAATGAACCGGGCTGGATGCGCAGACTGTGGACCGAGTGCTGGTCACACCGGGGAACGGTGGCGGGCATCGCGGTCGCATTGATCGCCGGAGCACTGGTCGAAATCTCTGCACCACTGCTGACGAAACGCGCCGTGGACGCGGCGGGACACGGCGATACCGCCGTCATCGGCACCGTCGCCGGACTACTCGCCCTCGTCGCGGTCGGCCGCTTCTCGGCCGCCTTCGGACGACGCATGCTGGCCGGACGACTCTCACTCGACGTCCAGCACGCACTGCGGATCGACCTGCTCGGCTCACTGCAACGCCTCGACGGAGTCGGCCAGGACGCACTGCGCACCGGCCAAGTGGTATCCCGCTCGATCACCGACCTCCAACTGGTGCAGGGCCTGCTGGCGATGGTCCCGCTATCCGGTTTGGCGCTGCTGGAATTCCTGCTCGCCGCCGTTGTCATGGTGTGGCTGTCGCCGCCGCTCGCCGCTGTCGCGCTGATGGTCGTCCCGGCGATCGCGCTGCTGGTCTACCGAATGCGGCCGCGGCTCTACGCCGCGACCTGGTCGGCACAGCAGCGGGCCGCCGAGGTCGCGCAGCATGTCGAAGAGACGGTCACCGGCGTTCGCGTGGTGAAGGGCTTCGGCCAGGAGGCCCGGATGGTGCGGGTACTGGAACAGCACGGACGCACGCTCTACGCCGAACGCATGCGGGCCGCCGCGATCAACGCGCGGTTCGCGCCAGCGGTCACCACCATTCCGCAAGCCGGGCTGGTCGCGGTCATCGTCGTCGGCGGCCTGCTCGCACTGCACGGGTCCATCGGAATCGGCACCTTCCTCGCCTTCTCCGCCTATGTCACCACCATGACGGTCACCACCCGCACCATGTCCTCGGTGGTCATCATGGCGCAGCTGACCCGAGCCGCGGCCGAACGCGTCTACCAGGTCATCGATGCCGCCCCCGAAATCGCCGACCCACCCGTCCCTGCCGACCTGCCCGACGGACCCCTCGGCATCGACATCGACGCCCTCACTTTCGGATTCGATCCCACCCAGCCGATCCTGCGCGACCTCGACCTCACCGTGCACCCCGGCGAAACCGTGGCCATCATCGGTCCCGCGGGCTCCGGAAAGTCAACTC
>NZ_JBEXLC010000088.1:0-36381 GCF_040609795.1 Nocardia sp. NPDC004604 | reverse complement strand
CATGTTATAAAAAACTTAAAGAAGCTTTTTATAATATTTCATTAATTTATTTTAGTCTCTTTACCATAGTGTAAAGAGACTTTTTTAGAAAGGAACTGAACCCGCCCGCCGATGACGCACTGGTATTTCCGGACGGCAGCCCGAGCTATGAGAAGCTGCTGACCGATGCGCATCCGCAGATCGCCGCATTCGGCGGCATGTTCCTGCTGCTGCTGTTCCTGAACTTCATCTTCGAAGAGCGCGAGATCACCTGGCTGTCCTGGCTGGAGAAGCCGCTGGCCCAGCTCGGCAAGCTGGACATGCTCTCGGTGGTGGTCGCCAGCGCCGGACTGGTGCTGACCGCGGAGTTCATCGCCACCGACGAGCAGCGCGCCACGGTGCTGGTCGCCGGACTGCTCGGCATGATCACCTACATCGTGGTCGACGGGCTCGGTTCGCTGTTCCACACCGAAGAATTCGAAGAAGGCGCCGACGGCGGTCCGTCGCAGCTGGTCAAGGCCGCGGGCAAGGCCGCGTTCTTCCTGTTCCTGTACCTGGAGGTGCTGGACGCGTCGTTCTCCTTCGACGGTGTCATCGGCGCCTTCGCCATCACCTCCGACCCGATCATCATCGCGCTCGGCCTCGGTCTGATCGGCGCCATGTTCGTCCGCTCGATCACGGTGTACCTGGTGCGCAAGGGCACGCTGTCGGAGTACGTGTTCCTGGAGCACGGTGCGCACTGGGCGATCGGCGCGCTGGCGATCATCCTGTTCGTCTCGATCGGTGTGCACATCAACGACCTCTTCACCGGCCTCGTCGGCGTGGCGTTCATCGGCGCGGCATTCATCACCAGCATCATCAAGAACCGGCGCGAGGACGCCGACGAAGTCGACAGCGAACGAGAGCCCACCCCGGTGGGCTGAATTCCGTAGTTCACCGCACCGGCACGGGCTGGGGTCGCGCGACCACGGGCGTGGGGCGTCGCGATGCGAACACCATGCCGATCAGTCCGACGCCGAGTCCGGCGGCAGCCAAGGGACGCAGCGGCTGATCGATGAACAGCCAGGCCAGGATGGCGGTGACCGCCGGAGTCGCGAAGAACAAACGGCCGACCCGCGTTGCCTCCCAGCGCTTCAGCATCGCATTCAACAGCAGGAATGCGACCATCGAATTCACCAGCACCATCCAGGTGAGCGACTCGGCGAATCGCGTCGCATCCCAGATATGCAATTGTCCGGTCGCCCATGCGAATACGCCCGCAACCGGTGCGCTCGCGGCCATATGGATCGCGGTCGCCGCGCGCGAATCGACCTGCGGGACGAAGCGTTTCTGGTAGATCGTGCCGACGCTGAGGCCGAGCAAGCCGACCACGCATAGCAGCAGACCGACCAGCGACATGCTCGATTGATCGAACACCGCCAGCCCGACGCCGATACCGCCGATACCGAAGCCGAACCACTGGCGCGCGGTGACGGTCTCGCCGATGAATCCGGCCAGCAATGCGATGACCACCGGATTCAGGCCCTGCACCAGGGCGATGATCGCGGCCGAGACGTGCAGGCTCATCGCGGTGTAGAAGGCGCCGAACTGCACGATCTGCATCAGCAGTCCCGCAATGACGACATGTTTGACCTGACCGCCGCTCGGCCAGCTGGCCCGAATCACCGTGGCGTACACCGCGAGTAGCACCGCGGCGATGGCAAACCGGGCAAAAAGCACCATCATCGGCGGGGCGGCGCCGACGCCGACGACTCCCGCGATGAATGCGCTGCTCCACAGCACGACGAACAGTGGTTGCATGCCCGCCGCAAGCGATGGCTTGCCGGTCGCTCGGAACAACGGGTCCAAGAGCTGCGTCTTCACGTGCACTCCTCGATCGACCATGACAGGTCAGATAACCATCTAAGACGGTTACTAACCTCGCACCTGTGCACGTAACCTGTCAAGGTGGTTACTATGAGAGGGTGTTCGCCTTCGTGAGCGGTAACCTCGCCTTGGATTTCGCAGGCACGGTCAAGGCCCGTGCCTCGACCTTCGACGACTTCCTCAGCACGCCAGCGGATCTCGATACCTGGCTGCTCGCCGCCGACCTCCTCGACACCGCACCGCACTGCGATGCGGCGATACTCGACCGTGCCGTGCGGCTGCGCGAAGCGGGCTACCGACTGGCCCTGGCCGCCGCCCGCGACGAACCGTTCGCCGATGCGGACCGCGATACCGTCAACGAGTTCGCCCGCGGCGCACTCCCCCAGGTCACGTTGCGCGACGATGCGACGATCGCCCGGCACGGCGATCCGGACGCGGCACTGGCCGCGATCGCCCGCTCCGCCATCGAAATGCTCGGCGGTCCCGAACGCAGTCTGGTCAAGGAATGCGGGCGCCTCGAATGCACCCGCCTGTACCTCGACACCTCACGCGGAAAGTCGCGCCGCTGGTGCGATATGACCCTTTGCGGCAATCGCGCCAAAAGCGCCGCGTTCCGCGCCCGGCACGCCGACTGACCCGATGCGCTCAGCCGCCGAGGCCGATGCGGTGCGCGTAGGCGATGGCCTGGGCGCGGTCGCGGACCTGGAGCTTCGCGAACAGCGAACCGATATGGGTCTTGACGGTGCTGATGCCGATGAACAACTCCTTGGCGATCTCGGAGTTGTTGTGGCCCTTGGCCATCAAGGTGAGCACTTCGAGTTCACGGGCGCTGAGGCCGATTTCCGGACCACTACGCCGAGGCGACGGCGGCCCGACGGTTTGCGCCGCGAGCGCGGCGACGAGCCGCTGCCCGACCTCGGCGGCGAAGGTCGACTGGCCACCAGCGACGGACCGTACCGCCGTGGCGATCTCGCGTCGGCCCGCGTCCTTGGTCAGATAGCCACGCGCACCCGCGCGCAGCGCACCCGCGATCGATTCGTCATCGGCGTAGGTGGTCAAGACCAGCACCGCGGTACCCGGATGGTCCGCCGCAATCGCGGCCGTCGCGGCGACACCGTCCAGCACCGGCATCCGCAGATCCATCAGCACGACATCGGGCGCACACCGCGCAACCAATTCGACCGCCTCGGCACCATCGCGCGCCTCCCCCACCACCTCGATATCCGGCAGCAGCGATAACACCGTGGTCAACCCTTCGCGCACGATGGTCTGATCATCGGCGACAACCACCGTGATCACCTCCGCGGCACCATCATTCGCACCACCCATCGCCCACCCACCTTTCCCGCCACAACCGTCCCACCCAACCCCCCGATCCTTTCCCGCATCCCGAGCAACCCGGCCCCCACCCCCATCCCCACCAAATCCCCAGCCCCTGAGCTGTGAGCCGTCGCCCCCTGCATCACCGCGTCCGGGGTCGCTTCACCCTGCATCACCGCGTCCGGGGTTGCCACCGTCTGCGCCGCCGCACCCTGGGCCTCCGCCCCCTTGGTCGCTGCACTGTATGTCGCCGCTCCGTGTGTCGCCATGCCCTGCGTCGCCACATTCTGTGCCGACCCACCCTGCATCACTGCGTCCTGAGTCGTCATTCCCCGCGCTCCCGCGTCCCGCGCCGCCGCCTCCTGTGTCACCCCGGTCTGCACCTCCACGCCGTGTACCGCCGCACTCTGCGTCGCAATGCCCTGGGGCGCCACATTCTGTGCCGACCCACCCTGCATCACCACATCCTGGGTCGTCATTTCCCGCGCTCCCGCGTCCCGCGCCGCCGCGTCCTGTGCCACCACGGCCTGCATCTCCACGCCTTGCGTCACCGCACTCGGGGTCGACGCGCTCTGCATAGCCACACTTGGAGCCGACGCGTCCTGCATCGTCGCCCGCGGATTCGCCGATAGCAGCCCGGTTCGGCGGGGCAGGGGATTGGATGCGGTCAGCTCGATCTGGTCGGCTTCGACGCGCAGTCGCAGTTCGACCTCCGTGCCGGGTGCGTGTTTGCGGGCATTGGTCAAGGATTCCTGTGCGGCGCGCAGTAGCGCTGTGCTCACCTGTTCGTCGAGGTGGTCGGCGTTGCCCTCGCAGTGGAGTCGGAGTTGTCCGCCCGCGTCCCGGTGTTCGCGCGCCAGCCGTTCGAGTTCGGTTGGCAGCGCGAATCGTTCGGCGCGCAGTGCGCCGACGACCTGCCGCGCGTCCGCCAGACCGGAGGCGGCCAGCGCCCGCGAGGACCGTACCCGAGCACCGGCTTGTTCGGTCTCGCCCGCCTCCAGCAGCGCGTCCGCGGCGTCGAGCTGCAGGACGAGTCCGCCGAGCGTATGGGCTAATACGTCGTGCACCTCGCGGGCGATCCGGCCGCGTTCGGCCAGTGCGGCGGCCCGATCACGTTCAGCGCGAATCGCCCGGCTCTGTTCGACCAGCAGTCGATTCTGTTCGGCGCTCACCCGAAACTGCCTGCGGTTCACCCCCATCAGCGCCACCACCGCGATGGCCGCCAGCATTGCCGCGAATACCCCCGCCGGTGCCTGGGCCACCGGATACGAAATGCTCACCGCCAGTGCCGCCGTCGCGGTGAGCAGCGCACCGAACAGCGTCGAATGCTGAACCACGGCGAACCCGCCGTAGACCGCGGCGAGCATGGCCACCGAACTGCCGCCGTACTGCGCGACGGTGAGCCCGCCGAACACCACCATCAGCGCCAATGCGATCCGGTTGAGCCGATGCCGGTCCGCGGGGGCCAGTGCCCAGGTCAGCATGCCGATACCCGCCAGCCCGACCGCGAGTAATACGGGCACACCCAGATCAGCGAGGTGATAGCTGGGCAGGAACGCGGCCAGGGCGCCCGCCCCGACCAGGCGGAGCAGCCTGCTCAGAAGCGTGGGTGTCGATCCCGCGATCCCGCTGCCGAACATTGCCTCAGTGTGCCCGACTCATTGGCGGCGCAACGGTCGACTTCTCGGCCCGAGCGGAGATAACGGCGATCCGACCGGCCCGGTTCAGGCCGAGCAGCAGCAGAATCAGCCCCGATGATGTCAACGAGGTCGCGCCGTACCCGACGGCGATCACGTCGACGCCAACGCGCACCGCGATCGAGACCAGCCACAGCGCCGACGCCGCGGCACCGGTCCGGACCAGCAGCGCACCCACCTCATCGCGCCGGAATCGCGACATCACACCCATCACGGCGCCGATCGCGAGCGATAACACCCCCTCGAATACCAGCAGCGCGATATCCAGCGTCCGCAGCGCACCGAGATCGGTCGATGTGCAGGCACCGATCACGCCGATGAGCCCGAGGATCACCGGCAATCGCCACATCCGAACCGGATCGAACAGCCGCCACTGGTTCTGCTGGTAGATGATCCAGCCGAGGACGGCGAGCACCAGCACCGCGGTCGCTGTGTTCTGCGAGGTCATGCCCACAACGGTGCGCGGATCGCGGCGCGCGCAGTACCACCCGTGGGTGGAATCCGGTACTAGGCCACGGGTACCAGGCCGCCGGTTTCCAACCGCGGTATCGGCGGCGGCGCGACCCGGGTTCCGCGCGGCACCGCCCGCACGAATACGAAGAAGAACACCACAAGGAGTACAGCACGCCCCCACACGCCGAACTGCACCACGTTCTCCATCAAATCCACCGAGCTACCGGATCCGATCGAATAGAAGTACCGGAACACCCCGATTCCGATCGTCGCATCGGCGACCAGATAGGCCCCGATCACCGGCCACGGCACCTCGAGCAGCACCAGGAACGGCACCAGCCACAGCGTGTACTGCGGCGAATGCACCTTGTGGAACAGCAGGAATCCGCACAGCATCGCGCCGCTGACCCCGATCCACGGGAAGGTGCCGGTCGAGGTGAATCGCTTCCAGCCCAACCACATCGCCAGCGCGAACGAGGTGAGCACCAGCGTCGGCGAGGCGATCGACACCGCATGCTGAAATGCGGTCTCACTATCGGCGTCCTGACCGAACATCTGCCGAAGTCCCCAGTACCAAATGGAATTTGTGGTGATATCGGCCTGCCGCAATTGCTGGAAGGTGATCGATGCGCGCCAGCCCTCATAACCCGCGAGCGCGAAAGGCAGATTCACCAGGACCACCGTGCCGATGGCGGCACCCGCGGTCATCAGCGCACCGCGCACATCCGGCCGGGACGGCGCCGGACCATCCATATCGCGCTGGCCGCCAGTCAACACGTATACCAGCAGCGGCAGTACGAAAATACCCGGATACAGCTTGAGGCAGAATCCGATGCCGAGCAGTACGGCGGCCAGAATTCCCCTGGTACGCAACGAATATCGTGTCAGCGCGGTCACCACGTACACCGCGGCGACGGCCATACAGACCACGGGTAGTTCCCAGTTGTGGAATGCATAGAGCACCAATGGCGGCCCCGCCGCCCACAACAGCGCCGCCCGACCGGCCAGCCGGACCAGCAACCAGGCGGTCAACACGGCGAACGGCGCCAACAACAATGCCGAGTGCAGCAGGAATTCCGCGTCGTTATCGGCGCCTACCGCACCGAGCCACATCAATACACCGCTGAGCACCGGATATTCGACCGCGCCGCCGGTCAGCATGCCGTCATCGGTGATTCCGCCATCAATATAGGGAAAGACGTGCTGGTCGATATCGCGTCCCAGCCACAGGAATTGGATATCGGAATAGCAGACATCCGAATCCTTGACCACATCGAAGATCGCACTGCGGCCATCCTCGCCGAACGGCGCACCCGCGCAACGCGCCTTGTTCAGATAGGCCAGCGCCAGCGTCAACCCGCACAGCAGCACCACCACCGCAGCTAGCACTGTAGTGCGCTGTACGCGGCCCGTGCTCACGTCGCTGGCGGCCGGTCGGGTCGACATGACGACCAGACTAGGTGGCCGAGGCAGACCACGCCCGCGTCCCCCACGATTGCCACCGCAACATCTGATCTCGTACGCACATGGGTAACTCACCGGGTACGCCCAGAACTCGCCCCAACGACCGGCCTCCGGCCCGCGACGCGACTATCGAGGCTCCGACGACCGGCAAAAGGCCCGGGGAGGCGGGGGAGCTTTCGCTGGTTAACGCGGGTTCATGTAGCCTTGTCGGGTTGCTGACGCAACGACCCTCCTGCCACGGACCGTCCGTGGCCGTTTCCTAGTCCACAGGAGGTGATTGGTCCGTGCGTCATTACGAAGTGATGGTTATCCTCGACCCGAGCCTGGACGAGCGCACTGTTGGTCCGTCGCTGGACAACATGTTGAGCGTCGTCAAAACCGATGGCGGCAAGGTCGACAAGGTCGACATCTGGGGCCGCCGCCGTCTCGCCTACGAGATCGCCAAGCAGGCCGAAGGCATCTACGCGGTGGTCGATCTGACCGCCGAGCCCGCTACCGTGAGCGAGCTCGACCGCCAGCTGGGTCTCAACGAGTCGGTGCTGCGCACCAAGGTTCTGCGCCACGGCAAGTGACCCTCGATTGCGTCGGTGCCTATCTCTAGGCTCTAGCGCAACAGGTGCACTGCGGACTGCATACCGAGCAGGAGGAACCACATGGCAGGCGACACGGTCATCACCGTCATCGGAAATCTGACGGCCGACCCCGAACTTCGATTCACGCCCGCGGGCGCTGCGGTGGCGAATTTCACCGTCGCATCGACTCCCCGCGTGTTCGACCGTAATTCGAACGAATGGAAAGACGGCGAAGCGCTGTTCCTGCGCTGCAACATCTGGCGTGAAGCTGCGGAGAATGTCGCTGAAAGCCTGACCCGAGGCGCCCGCGTGATCGTGAGCGGACGACTGAAGCAGCGCTCCTACGAAACCCGCGAGGGTGAGAAGCGCACGGTCGTCGAGCTCGAGGTCGACGAGGTCGGTCCCTCGCTGCGTTACGCCACCGCGAAGGTCGCCAAGGCCAGCCGCGGCGGCGGGGGCGGCGGCGGATTCGGTTCCGGGGGCGGTGGCAATTTCGCTCCTGCCGGTGGTGGTGGCGGCAGCCGTTCCGGCGGCGCCGACGACGACCCGTGGGGCAGCGCACCCGCGGCGGGCTCCTTCGGGGGCGGCCGCGTAGACGACGAACCGCCGTTCTGAGAACGGCCCACATCGGCCCGAATTACTTTGGGCCATCATTGATTACGGAGTAACCATGCCTAAAGCGCCCGCGCGCGAAAAGGTGCTGAAGAAGAAGGCTTGCACCTTCTGCAAGGAAGCCAAGTCCGGCACCGTCAATATCGACTACAAGGACACCGCCCTGCTGCGGAAGTACGTCAGTGATCGCGGCAAGATCCGCGCTCGCCGGGTCACCGGCAACTGCGTACAGCACCAGCGCGACGTCGCCGTTGCCGTCAAGAACTCGCGTGAGGTGGCCTTGCTGCCTTACGTGTCGACGGCTCGCTGAGAAGGGAGACATCGCAAATGAAGTTGATTCTGACTGCTGATGTAGACAACCTCGGCGCCCCCGGTGACACCGTGGAGGTCAAGGACGGCTACGGCCGCAACTACCTGCTGCCGCGCGGCCTGGCCATTGTCGCCAGCCGTGGCGCTCAGAAGCAGGTCGAGGGCATCCGTCGGGCGCAGGACGCGCGCAAGGTGCGCGACCTGGACCACGCCAACGAGCTGAAGCAGGCCATCGAGGGCCTGGATTCGGTTTCGCTGTCGGTCAAGACCGCGGGCACCGGCAAGCTGTTCGGCTCGGTCACCCAGTCCGACATCGCCGCCGCCATCAAGTCGGCCGGTGGCCCGATCGTCGACAAGCGCAGCATCGAACTGCCGAAGTCGCACATCAAGACGGTTGGCAAGCACAACGTCGCGGTGCACCTGCACCCCGATGTGGTCGCGAAGTTCGACCTGCAGGTCGCCGCGAACTGAGTTCATTCGAAGGCCACTCTTGTGTTTCGACACAAGGGTGGCCTTCGGCTGCGCCGCCTCGGGCCAGTGTGTGGTCGCGGCCTGAGCCATGGGCGTCATCCTGCAGATAGCTGAATATTTGCGAGAGGCCGGAACGGTGATCTGGACCATCCTCGGCAAATTCGGCTATCGGCTCTACCACCTGTTATTCGACTTGTGGATCGTCGAGAAAACCAACCGGCCGCTACGTGATCCAGGACATACCCGTAGTACACACTCTGTTTACCCAACACGCCCGGCTGTTCAACTGGACCGACACGCCGACACTTCATTCATCCACACGTGGACAGATTTGGAAATCGATATCTATCTGCACGTTTGAGCGGTGTGACCTGGGTTTTCCCCAAGTAGTACACAGGGGGGTGCACATCGTTGGGTAAACAGTCCCCAACTTATCCACAGGTGTGTGCACAGTGCGGTTTGGCGAGTCCCCATCGGGTCGCCTAGGTTCGTCGCATTGTCATGAACGAACCTCCGGATCGTCATGATCCGGGAGCTGTCACACCGGTTTGCTGGAACCGCGGGTGAGCCCGTCAACGGGGGACTCGCACACCGTGGTTCGACGCCCTGATGTGTCGGTACCCGGGAGTACAACGAGTGATCAATAGGGTCAGCCGGTAGGCGGCGGTTTCGAGCGATGTGCACGCGGTCGCCGTTTCCGAGCGGCCTTTGATGTATGTCGCTAGCGGCGAGAGAGGACGGTCGAGTCTGGTGACTACCACCGATGGCCGCGGGCATACGGACTACCCGCCCGAACCGCCCGGCGAGGACTTCGGCAGGCAGCCGCCACACGATATGGCGGCCGAGCAGTCCGTATTGGGCGGCATGCTGCTGAGCAAGGATGCGATCGCCGACGTCGTCGAGGTGCTGCGCCCCGGCGATTTCTACCGCCCGGCGCACCAAGCGGTCTACGACACCATCCTCGATCTCTACGGCCGCGGCGAACCGGCCGACCCGGTCACCGTCGCCGCCGGTCTCGACCGCCGCGGCGAACTCAAGCGCATCGGCGGTCCGCCCTATCTCGTCACCCTCACTCAAACGGTCCCCACCGCCGCCAATGCCGGTTACTACGCCGAAATCGTTGCGGAGAAGGCGATCCTGCGCCGCCTCGTCGAAGCGGGCACCCGCATCGTGCAATACGGCTACGCGGGCGCCGACGGCCAGGACATCGCCGAGGTCGTCGACCGCGCCCAAGCCGAGGTCTACGAGGTCACCGAACGCCGCACCACCGAAGACTTCCTCCCCCTCGAGGAGCTGCTCCAGCCCACGATGGACGAAATCGACTCCATCGCCTCCCGCGGCGGCATCTCCCTCGGCGTCCCCACCGGCTTCACCGAGCTGGACGAACTCACCAACGGCCTACACCCCGGCCAAATGATCATCGTCGCCGCGCGTCCCGGTGTTGGGAAATCGACCCTGGGAATGGATTTCATGCGTAGCTGCTCGATCAAGCATGGCTTGGCGAGCGTTATCTTCTCGCTCGAGATGAGTCGCACGGAAATCGTGATGCGGCTGCTCTCGGCTGAGGCGAAGATCAAGCTGGGCGATATGCGTTCGGGCCGAATGAGCGACGACGACTGGACCAAACTCGCTCGCCGTATGAGCGAGATCAGTGAGGCGCCACTGTTCGTGGACGACTCGCCGAACCTGACGATGATGGAGATCCGCGCCAAAGCGCGCCGTCTGAAGCAGCGCCACGACCTGAAACTCGTTGTGGTGGACTACCTCCAGCTGATGACTTCGGGAAAAAAGGTCGAATCTCGTCAGCAGGAAGTCTCGGATTTCTCGCGAAATTTGAAGCTGCTGGCCAAGGAGTTGGAAGTTCCGGTCATCGCGATCAGCCAGCTGAACCGCGGTCCCGAACAGCGAACAGATAAGCGTCCCATGGTGTCCGACCTGCGCGAATCGGGCTGCCTCCCGGCTTCGACGCGCATCCTGCGTGCGGACAGCGGTGGTGAGACCACCCTCGGCGAGTTGCTCGCAAGCGGGGAGCAGCCGCTGGTGTGGTCGCTGGACGATCGCATGCGGATGGTTGCGCGGCCGATGGTGAAGGTCTTTCCCAGCGGGCGCAAGGACGTGTTCCGGCTGCGGCTCGCTTCGGGGCGAGAAGTCGAGGCCACTGGCAACCACCCGTTCCTGACGGTCGATGGCTGGATACCACTGGAAAAGCTGGCCGTAGGCGACCGCCTCGCCACTCCGCGTATGGTGCCTGAACCAGTGCACACCGAGCGGATGGCGGACTCCGAGATAATCCTGTTGGCGCACATGATCGGTGACGGCTCGTGCGTCAAGCGCCAGCCGATCCGCTACGCCAGCATCGACGAGGAGAACCTCGACGCGGTAACCACCGCGGCCCGGCACTTCGGCGTGACGGCGGTACGGGACGAGTACGCGGCTGCCCGCGTGACAACCCTGCGACTGCCCGCGCCCTATCGACTCACCCATGGCAAACGCAATCCAATTGCCGCCTGGCTCGACGAGCTGGGACTCTTCGGATTACGCAGCTACGAAAAATTCGTTCCGCAGCAGGTGTTCTCGCTGCCGAACGATCAGATCGCACTGTTCCTGAAGCATTTGTGGGCAACCGACGGCTCGGTGCGTTGGGATGCCAAGGGAGGCCAGGCTCGCGTCTACTACGCCTCCACGAGCCGCCGCCTGATCGATGACGTGGCACAGCTACTGCTACGACTCGGCGTACACGGACGAATCAAGAATGTCCGCAAGGCGGGTTATCGCGACTGCTGGCACCTCACCATCGATGGGGCGGATAATCAGACGATCTTCCTACGCGACGTCAGTGTTCACGGCGCACGCGGACAGGCCGCGCAATCGGCCCTCACCGAACTGGAACCGATGGTGCGCAATACGAATGTCGACACCGTCCCCAAGGAAGTCTGGACCCAAGTCCGCACCCTGCTGACAACCAAGCACATGACTCACCGAGAGTTCTCGGCTGCCATGGGCTCACGCTTCTGTGGTTCCACCATGTGGAAGCGCTCCCCCAGCCGCGCCCGTCTCGCCCGCGTCGCCGCCGTCCTCAATGATGCCGACATCGAAATGCTGGCCACCAACGACGTCTTCTGGGACAAGGTCGTCGAAATCACCGGCCTGGGCGAACAAGACGTCTACGATGGGACCGTGTCAGGAACAAATAACTTTGTGGCACAAGGGATTTCGGTACACAACTCACTGGAACAGGATGCGGACATGGTCATCCTGTTGCATCGACCCGATGCGTTCGAGCGGGACGACCCGCGTGGTGGTGAAGCCGACTTGATTGTCGGTAAACACCGTAATGGTCCGACTGCCACGATTACCGTTGCGCACCAACTGCATTTGAGTCGATTCGTGGATATGGCGCGCGGCTAGCCGGCGGCCTTTTGTAGGGTCGACTCCGGCGATACGGCGCTCTATGCAGTGTGCGGCTCTGTGTGGTGTGCGGCTCTATGTGGTGTGCGATGGTCGCGCGTCGAGTAGCGGCTGCGCATGGCGGTGCTGGCCGCGGGACCCGCCGTGAAGACGTACGCGTTGCTGTCGTCTAGGCGGCGGCCCGTCTTGGCATCGACGACGACGGGCTCGACCTCCTCGCCGCTGTTCGCGTCGACCAGAATCATGCTGCGCTCGCCAGCGGCGAGTCGGGAGTTGCCCCAGGCGGCGAGGGCGACGAGGACGGGGCGCAGGGATCGGCCCAGGTCGGTGAGTAAGTACTCGTGACGTTCGGGATTGGTCTGGTACGGGCGGCGTTCCAGCAGGCCATCCGCAACCAAGGCTTTCAGCCGGGCGGTGAGCATGCTCGAGGAGATACCGAGGTTCTCCAGGAACTGGTCGAAGCGGGTGTAACCGTCGAAGGCATCATGCAGGATCAGCAGCGTCCACCACTCGCCGACATGCGCCACCGTCGTGGACAGCGGACACTCCCGGTCTTCCAGCCTGATCCGGCTCGGCATGGACACCATCCCCTCGGTCACTGCTAGAGTAAAAGTTACTAACTTCTACTCTAGCAGTAACTAAGAGGTGCGGTCCTCGGGACGTGCCCGGATCGGAGATCCCATGGCCGAATTCCTCAGCGAGTCCCTCGACGGCCGACGAGCGTTGGTCACCGGCGGGACCAAGGGTGTCGGCGCGGCCATCGCTCAGCGCCTCACTCAGGCCGGCGCGACGGTAGTCGTCACCTCCCGCAACCGACCCATCGACGTCGAGGACAAGTGGTTCATCGCCGCCGACCTGTCCACGGCCGAGGGCGCCGCCCACGTGGTCGCCGAGGTCGACGATCGCATGGGCGGCGTCGACATCTTGGTCAATACCCTTGGCGGATCCGAAGCGCCCGCCGGTGGATTCGCCGCGTTGAGCGATGAGGTGTGGGCGACGGAACTCAGCACGAACCTGATGGCCGCCGTCCGCCTCGACCGCGGTCTGCTGCCCGCCATGCTCGCGGCGGGTCACGGCGTGATCGTGCATGTCACCTCGATCCAGCGTCGCCTGCCGCTATGGAACGGCACCCTGGCCTACGCCGCCGCCAAGGCCGCGCTCACCACCTACAGCAAGGGCCTGGCCAACGAGGTCGCCCCACGCGGCGTTCGCGTCAACACCGTCTCGCCCGGCTTCACCCAGACAGCAGCCGCCGAGAACCTGATCGCCCGAATCGCCCAGGAGGCCAACATCACTCACGATGCCGCTCTGGGCCGACTTATGGACTCCCTCGGCGGCATCCCGCTGGGCCGCCCCAACCGACCCGAGGAGGTCGCCGAACTCGTCGCCTTCCTGGCCTCCGACCGCGCCTCGGCCATCGTCGGCGCCGAGTACGTCATCGACGGCGGCACAACCCCGACCATCTGACCACGAAACCCCAAGGGAACCCTCATGACCACCAATTGGCCCCAAACCATCCCCCCGCAGGCACTACCCGAGGTGATCAACCGGTACCTCACCGCGCACCGTGCCCACGACAGCGCCACCGCGTGCTCCGCCTTCACCCCCGATGCCACGGTGGTCGACGACGGGAACAGCTACGACGGCAGCGCGGCCATCGAAGAGTGGCTGGACCGGTCCGCCACCGAGTTCACCTACACCATCGAACTCGCAGCGGCCCAACGGTTGGACGCCACCCATTACATGGCTACCCAGCACCTCGAGGGCGACTTCCCCGGCGGCACCATCGACCTGCGTTACCGATTCACCCTTCGCGGCGACCTGATCGAACACCTCGTCATCGCACCCTGAGACGCGCAGCATCAGCGAGCACTGCCGGAACTGATCACCGAGTCCGAGCCCGTCAAGGGTGGCCCGAATGAAGAAATGCCATCGAACTGAAACATGGCCACTGCACGAGACAAACCAGAAACGACCAGGTGAAAGCGCTGGCAAATGCCACGACTTTTGAGACCCTACACGGCCTCGTCGGCGGCGCGCCTGATCGCTTTGACCAGCAGGCCCCTACGCCGCTGATGGCGCCCGGGACGTCGCGCTCAGACGTCGCTTTCGTCGCGGGAACTGTAGCTGCGCTCGGCAATCTGGACGAAGCTGCGGATCAGCGGGCTGTGAGCGGTTTTCAGCCAGGCGACGACGAGATGGCTCGGCGGGCGATCGGGGAATGGGACGGTGACGAGGCCGAGGGGCAGCGGCTGGTCGATCGGGGCGAGCGCCGCTGTTCCGTTCCATATGACCGCTTGCAGGCATTCCTGGATCGTCCGCATCGCCGGTGCTGCGTCGTCGTGCGCGCCGCAGGTCCAGTAGGCGGTCCATGCCGGATCTGCGTCGGATGGCAACCGGACCCATCGGCGGCCGGCCAGGTCGACCGGCGACACCGAAGTGCGATGGGCGAGCGGGTCGTCGTCACGCATCACGACGCCGACAGGTACCGAGCGCAGGATGCGCATGCTGATTCCGTTGTCGTCGAAGGGGGTTCGAGTGAGCGCCACGTCGACGAGCCCGGCGTGCAGCCCGGCCGTCGGTTCACCGAGATCGGCCTCGTGAACGCGAACGTCGACGTGCGGATGGCGTGCCCGGAACAATGCCACCAGCCCACCGTCGACGTGCGCGGCGGTATCCGCCAGCGTCCCGATGGTGAGGGTCGCCGACCCTGCGCTGGCGGTCACCCGGTCGCGGATCCGGTCGGCTCGCTTCAGCAGCGCACTCGCCTCGTCGTACATCGTTGCTCCGGCCGGAGTCAGGACGACGCCCTTCGGAGTGCGCTCGAGCAGGATGACGCCGAATTCGTCCTCCAGCTCCCGGATGGCCCGGCTCAGCGGCGGCTGCGTCATGTGTAGGCGGTTCGCCGCCCGGCCGATGTTGCGCTCCTCCGCCACCGCTACGAAGTACCGGAGCAAACGAAGGTCCACCGCAACACGATACCTACTCGGTATGGCGATTGCGGAGATGGTCTTGGACAGCCGGCTCGGTCACGGAGAACTGTTGAAAGCGTAGAGCCGACAAGGAGATCCACGCTCATGACCAACCACACTCTCACCATCGGATGCTTCCGATACGACACCACCCGTGCGCTTTTCGACGAGAGCGTCAGCGTGGACGGCAGCGCTGTCACAATGGAAACCGCGGCCACCCTGCCGGAGATCTTCGAGCGGCTGATCCGCGGAAACGAGTTCGACATCGCCGAACTCGGGCTCACGTTCTACCTGCGCCTGCTCGAAACAGGATTGCCGTACGTGGCGCTACCGATCTTCCCGAACCGGGTGTTCCGGCACTCGTGCATCTTCGTCAACACCCACAGCGGCATCACCCACCCTGCCGCTCTCACCGGACGGACCATCGGGGAATTCGGCACCTACGGCCAGGACTCCGGCGTGTGGGCCAAAGGGATCCTCACCGACGAGTACGGATTCGAGCCCGAACAGAACCGCTGGGTGATCGGCGGCCTCGAATCTCCCGCACCCCCTTTTGATTTCATCCCGCACCCGCACCCGGCCGATCTCGAGGTGACCGCCGCGCCCGGGGGAACGACACTGAGCGCGATGCTGGATGCGGGCGAGATCGACGCCCTGTTCTCGGCAAATGTTCCACAGTGCGTGCTCGACGGATCTCCGAATGTCGCCCGGCTGTTCCCCGACTTCGAGCCACTGGAACGCGACTATCACCAGCGAACCGCGATCTTCCCGATCATGCACACCATCGTCGTGCGCAGGGATCTGCTGCATGAGCGCCCCGGCCTCGCGCAGGACGTCTACCAGGTCTTCTCCCAGGCGAAAGACGCTGCCGCCGAATACTATCGCCGCAACCGCAGACTGTACGAGGTCCAAACCATGGTGCCGTGGATGAACGCACTGATCGAACGCAACGGCGAACAGTTCGGCGACAACTGGTGGCCCTACGGCATCGCGGCCAACCGCACCGCCCTCGACACCTACCTGCGCTACCACTTCGAACAAGGGTTGTCGTCTCGACGGTGGAAGATCGAGGACGTATTCGCCCCGGAGTTGCTCAACAGCTGAGAGTTCTCCCGGCCATGCGGCATCGAATACCGAGCAGCTTTCCCACTCCAGGTGGCCTGGGTCCTACCGTGCCCAGTCCGGTGTCCATATGTCATCGCTGGATGTCGTTCGGTATCTGGTCTGTAGGTAGTCGAGGAAGTTTGCGAGGACGGGGTGGGGATTGTCTGCTCGCCAGATCACCGAGAGCGGGTAGACGGGGGTCGGGTTGACAACCGGGATTCGTCGCAGGTCGTAGCTTTCCGGCCAAAGGTATCGGGAGCCTTCGCCGGCGAAGGTGGCGAGTTGGGTCGAGTCGGCGAGTTCGGCGAGGAGCGCTTCGATGCCGAACATCGGGCCGATCGTGTCGATGGTGAGTCCGAACGCGGTCGCGAGATCGTTGTAGTAGCCGATCGGCTCCGGATCGGACATGCCCGGCATCCAGATGGGGTGGTCGGTGAGTTCGGCCAGCGTCACGGATTTGGCGTTCGCCAACGGGTGTTTCGGGCCGACCAGGAGTTCGTGTCGGTCGTCGATGACACGCAATGAGCGGAGTCCGGTCGGGACTTTGCGGGCGGAGTCGCGTAGGGATCTGAAGGTGGCGTCGAGGGTACCGGCGCCGATCTCGGCGAGCGCCGCTGCGGCGTCGGCGTTGGGTAGGGCGACGACATCGAGCTCGATATCGGGGTGCTGCTGGTAGAAGGCGTGCAGCACATTGGACGGTGCGATCCTGCGGCTGACCACGTCGATCCGCAGCGCCCTGCGCCCCGGTGTCACGGCCGCGGTGGCGCGTTCGGCGGCGCGGAGGAGTTCGCGGGCATGGGGTAGTAGTGCTTGTCCGTCGACGGTGAGCCGCACGCCCCTGGCGGTCCGCGCGAAGAGCTGTACGCCGAGCTCTCGCTCCAGGCTCGCTACTCGTTTCGAGGCCCCCTGCTGGGTGATGCCCAAATCGTCGGCAGCGGCTTGGAACTGGCCCGCCTCGGCAACAGCGACGAAGGTACGAACCGCATCGAGATCCATGAAGGGAGAACCTAATCGCACAACGATGAGTTGTGGCACGTCGCTCGATCTGTTGTTGGTGTCGGCCTCCGTCGATCCGGGGCCTGCTCGCACAACTCACCAGCCCGCACGCAGCAATTGCGCTATCCGGTGACTTCAGCGGCCAATGGACCAGGGGGTCATTCAGGCCACTGTTGAGCGGACCGCGCCTTCGGCATCGTTGACCTCCGGCAACACCGCCGCCCCAGCACCCGGAGGAACTCATGAACGCACCGGCCCCGAAGCGCGCGCTCATCGTCGTCGATGTCCAGAACGAATACGTCACCGGCGACCTGCGGATCCAATACCCGCCCGTCGCGGAATCGCTGGCACAGATCGGCCGTGCCATGGATACCGCGGTCGCCGCCGAGATGCCGATCGTGGTGGTCCAGCACACCGCACCCGCCGGCGCGCCGATCTTCGATCGCGGCACCGCCGGATGGCAATTGCACCACTCGGTGGCCGAGCGGCATTACGACCTCGCCCTGGAAAAGACCGTGCCGAGCGTCTTCGCCGAGAACGACCTCGAATCGTGGCTGCGGGAACGCGGCGTCGACACCATCGCCGTCGTCGGGTACCTGACCCATCACTGCAATAACGCGCTGATCACGCACGCGCACCACGCCGGATTCGCCACCGAACATCTCAGCGACGCGACCGGCACCGTACCGCTGACGAATGCCGCTGGTCAGGCCACCGCGGCGGAGATCCATCGCGTCCTCAATGTCGTGATGCACTCCCAGTTCGCCGCCGTCAGCACCACCGATCAGTGGATCGATCGCGTCGGCAACGCAACCGCAACACCGATCGGAAATCTGTTCGATTCCTACAACAGTTCTTTCGCCTCGGCGGCGCCGCGGTAACGAATACGTCCCGGTCACCGACACACCTCGTGACATATGGCCTGTCGGGGGGCCTGTCCGCCCATTTGTCGGATTTTGGATTGGGGAACTGGACATGGCTCTTCGGGAGTTCATCGCGCGCCATCGGCTGGCTTCGGCCGTTGTCGCGCCCGCCACGCTCGGGGTGGTGGCGATCGTCGCCGCCTCCTGGGCGCTGACATCGACGTCGCAAACCGTGGATACACAGCTCAGGGCCTCGGTGACGGAGTGCCACGACATGGTGACCATTTCGGTGGCCGGACGCCGTGACACTCCGGTCGAAGGCACCACGAAGCTGCTGGTCGGCGCCAATGGCGAGGAATTGCCCGCCGCGCTGTCGGATGACTATCACAGTCAGTGGGTCGACCCCGTCGTCAACGCACCCGCCGATAATGTCGATCCCGGCTCATATGCCGCGGTATACATCGCGTATCCGGCGAATATGGCCACCTACGAGGACGCCGTCAATGCCGGTGTCGCGAATACCGAACAGGTGATGCGGGAGATCAGCCAGGCCTGCCCGGACACCAAGTTCTCCATCGTCGGCTACAGCGAGGGCGCCGATGTCGTGCGCCGCGTCGCCATGACGGTCGGGCATCAGACGCCCGACCAGAACGGTGGCTACGGAGTCGTCGATCCGGCCGATGTCGTCGGTGTCGTCATCCTCGCCGATGCCGGACGCTCGGCGGGCGACGGGCCGTTCCCGGGTGCGAAGGATCCGTACAGCAATCCCGACGGCTTCGACCAGAAATATCAGAGCGGCACCAAAGCAGTTGCGGGTCAGGGTGCACTGCCCGGCACCAGCGGCGACTTCGGGGCGCTGAACGGCAAGATCGCGTCGTTCTGCTCCGATGGCGATCTCACCTGCTCGGCACCGCAGAATATTTCGCTGCTGCAGTTGGTGGTCAATGTGGGTCGCCAGTTGAATGTCGACGCACTCGAACGCGATGGGCTCACCCCGGCGACCGGGCAGGACGTCGCGGTTGTCCTCGGCCGGATCGCATTGGCGGCCTTCGCCGATATTCAGTCGCAGCCGAACTGGATGCAGAGCAACGAAACCTTCCTCCAGGTGCTGCTGCGGGTTTCCGATCCCGAGTACAAGCCGGGTCAGACGCCCAAGCCCAGCACGCAGGCGACGGCGATCTCGACCAACGACATGTCGCCACTGGCCTATCTGCCGCAGAAGGTGTTCAACGAGATCGTCGGTCTCATCGTGACGAACCAGAACACCATCCCGGTGATCATGAGCGACCCGTACCAGCTCACACTCGGGCCGAACGCGACCGGTCACCACTTCGACTACTGGCGCGACTCCGCCGACGGCAAGCCGCTAACCTCCGCCGAGTACGCGGCCGCCTGGCTCACCCATCTGGCGCAGCAGGCGCAGGCCGGTAAGGCGGTCGATACCAGCGCAAAGCCGACGCCAGCGGATCTCGCGGCCGCATACCAGGCGGCGACCTCCACGACCAAGACCAGCGAACCGACCAAGACCACGACCACGTCGCCGACGACCACCAGCACCTCGCCCGCGAAGTCCGCCGCTACCAGCGCACAGCCGACGACTACGACACCACCCACCACGACGTCGAGTGCGGCGACCACCCCCCAGGTGACGACAACACCACCGGCTCCGACCTCGACCACCACCCCCGCCCAGACGACAAAGCCGACCACCACCGAACCGACCACCACCACCACGACAACGCAATCCGCGGCACCGACCACCACCGCTACGCGCTAGCAGTCACCGCCGGTTTTCGATACGGGCCGCGGCGTCGCCGCCCGCTGCGACGTGCGGCCAGGCATGCAGCGCCGCCGCGGCGATCTCACGTAGTTCGGCGCGGGTGGCTCCGTCCCGGGCTTGGGCGGACATGCCTTGCAGGACAGCCGCATAGAAGGTCGCCACCGCGCGGGCGTCAGCATCGGCGGGCAACTCCCCGGCGCGAATGGCGGCGGCGATCTTCTGTTCCACCGCGTCTCGACCGGCGGTGCGGAGATCGCGGAGGTGGGCGCGGATATCCGCGGATTGGGGTGTGCAGTTGGTCGCGGCGGTGATCAGGAGACAACCGGGCGGGTGATCGTCGCGGGTGTAGGCACCGGCCGCTTCGTCGAGTAGGCGCGTGATCGTGCGGTAGGCGGTGGGTTCCTCGGTGAGCGCACTGGTCGTGAAAGCGGCGTAGGTCCGCAGGTAGCGGTCCAGGGCCTCGAGGAACAGCGTGCGCTTATCACCGAATGCGGTGTACAGGCTGGGTGGGCTGATACCCATGCGCTCGCTCAGCAGTGCGATCGACGCCGCGTCGTAGCCGTGTTCCCAGAAGACGTCGACAGCCCGCTCGAGAACCGCGTCGCGGTCGAATGAGCGAGGGCGTCCCATGGCCATGCGCCAATTGTATAGCGATCGTTCCGAATGTCTGCTACCGTCATTTCGGAACGATCGATACGAAAGTTTTGCCTGTAAGGAGCCATAATGGTCAAGGTAGGCGTGATGATCCGGATCGAAGCAAAACCGGACAGGGCCGACGAACTCGAGGCGACATTGCAGGCGGCGCTGAGCAAGATCCAGCAGGATGAGCCGACGATCGTCTGGCTTGCTCTGCGTCTCGGCCCCACCACCTTCAGCGTCGTCGACGCATTTCTCGACGAGGCGGGGCGGCAGGCCCATCTCGACGCATACCTCGGCGCGCTGCAGGCGGCTGCCCCGGAACTGCTGAGCGCGCCGCCGTCCATCGAGTACACCGATGTGGTTGCGGCCAAGCTGCCTGGGTAGTGACGATCGCCGCGACCGAGGGTTCCGTCAGCAGATCGGCGTGCGCTCCGCCATTACCAGCGTGCAGTCCGTTTATCCGATCCGGATGACGCTCTCGCCTCCACGGCGGATTCGCTAACTGTGCGGGCGGTCGCCCCAGGAGAGGCCCAGGTCGGCGAGGAGGTTCTCGACGCGGGCGGCGATATCGTCACGAATCGGGCGGACCTCGTCGATACCGAGGCCTGCCGGGTCTTCGATGATCCATTCGTCATAGCGGGGGCCGGGGACGAGCGGGCAGATGTCGCCGCAGCCCATGCTGACAATGACGTCGGCGGCGCGGATGATTTCGTCGGTCCAGGGCTTGGGGTATTCGTCGGCGATATCGATGCCGATTTCGGCCATCGCCTCGACCGCGGCCGGGTTGAGGGCCGCGCTCGGTTCGGAACCGCCGGACCAGGCGATCGCTCGCCCCTGCGCCAGCTGGGTGAGCATGCCAAGGGCCATCTGCGAACGTCCGGCATTGTGGGTGCACAGGAACAGCACGGTCGGCTTGGATTTGGCGACCTTGCCCTGCACCTTCGCCAGCGCGTACAGCCGCTGACGGCCGAAGCGCTCGGCCAACGTCGGCAGATACAACGTCACCGTGGAGCGAGCGACGAAATCGTCATAGGAGTCGTAGAGGTAGCGGTGCACCGTTTCGAAGGCGAACATGGTCGCGAACTCATCCTGCAGCCGGTCCTCGGCACTCGCGAGGGCCGTCTCGTGGTCGAGTTCGAGCAGACGGTAGTTGGGCGTCGCAGAGGCGGCTGAGCGTTCGGTCGCATCCGACTGTTCAGACTGAGACACGCCTCCAGCCTGACAGCCCGTCGAACGCCCCGCCAAACGGGCATCCCGCGAAACCGGCTCGAACCCGACTACGGAGCGGAGTACAGTCCCTGCGCCAGAACCGGCCATGAGGTGTGCAGATCCTCCTGCCAGTAGCCCCAGGAATGGGTGCCGCTGTCCCGGTAGACGAAGGTGGCGGGGATCCCGAGCTGGTCGAGCCGGTTCTGCAGATTGTGCGTCGACCAGTTGACCCCGGCCTCGATCGCCGCGCCGACCGCGACCGTCTGCGCATTGTCCTCGGGCTTCTCCAGCCGGAATTTACCGCCCGGCTGGTCGTAGACACCGGGTATGCCATTTCCGGTGGAAACGAAAAGGTTTGGTCCGCGCAGCTTTTCGGCATTGCGGATGGGATCGTTCGCGGCCCAGAGCGGACTATCGGACGGACCCCACATATTTCGCGTATCGCCACCGCCGTAGGTCTCCACGGTCACTTTGACCATGCGCTGACCGATCGGGTCACTGGTCTGGGCGATCCCGCTGTAGACCGCGACGCTGCGGTAGAAGCCGGGCTTGGCGATTTCGAAATTGAGCACCGAGGTGCCCGCCATCGACAGTCCCGCAATGGCATTGACACCATTCGTGCCGAGCGCGGTATCGATCAACGGCGGCAGTTCCTCGGTGAAAAAGGTCACCCATTTATTGGTGCCGAGCACCGGATCCGGCGCGATCCAATCCGCGTAGAAGCTCCAGTGCCCGCCGATGACATTGACCACATTGACGTTCTTGTCCGACAGGAACTCCATTGCGTCGGTATTGCGCTTCCACGTCGCATCATCCTGCCCGCCGCCGGCGCCGTTCAGCAGATAAAGCGTCGGGCGCGGCACCGAGGTGTCGGTCGGTCGCAGCACATCGACCGGGATCGTCGAATTCATTGCGGCGGAATGGATGTAGAGCCGAACGTTGCGGGCGTCCTTGGCCTCGACCTTCTCGATGAACGAACCATCCGGCGACTGCACCGATGACGGCAGCACAATGGCGGGCTGCGTCGATCCCGTTCCGGAGCCGGTATTCGGCTCCGCATGCGCGGGAATCGCACCGAGACCGAGCAATACCGCAATCGCCGCCAGCACCACGCGTTTCGTTGGACGGTTCAACACCCATTCCTTCGTTCGGGCCCGGACCCGAATACCCATCGGCCCGACCAGTTGATCGAGAACCGGACCGGCCTCGTTACGACAACCTGTCGTCGGACGGCCGAAACTGTTGCGCGGCTGTCTGATTGAATCCGATGCCGCGGGCTGCCGTCGAGCCCCCGGTTCCACTGGCTCGACCGGCAACACTTGCCCTCGAATCATGGGATGAACCCATATATGCTCCGGTGCGAGAAATGGATCGGAGGTCCCACGATGACCAGGCGTGGCTGGGTGTTGTTCTTGGCAATGGGCGTCATCTGGGGCGTGCCCTACGCAATGATCCGGATCGCCGTCGAGGATTTCGACCCGATCGCGGTGGCCTTCGGCCGGACCTTCCTCGGCGCGCTGATCCTGCTGCCGATTGCGCTCTACACCAAGGCGCTGGCACCGGTATTCCGCCGCTGGCGTCCGCTGCTGCTGTACACCCTGGTCGAGATCACCGGCCCGTGGCTGCTCATCGGCTTCGCCGAGACCACATTGAACAGTTCGACGGTCGGCCTGCTGATCGCCGCGGTACCGCTGATCGCGGTGGTCATCGTGACCAAACTCGGGCACGACCGCTTCGACGCGCGCCGCACCGTCGGCCTGATCGTCGGCTTCGCCGGGGTGGCGGCGCTGGTCGGCTTCGATATCGACCTGGCGCAGCCCGCGGCCATCGGCGCGATCGGGCTGACCACCATCGGGTATGCCGTCGGCCCGATCATTATCAATCGCGCACTCGCCGACCTGCCGCCGCTCGGCGTGGTCACCGGATCACTGATCCTCGCGGCGGTGATCTACGCACCGTTCGCGGCATGGCGCTGGCCGGCACACTTCACCGCCGACGCGTCGTGGTCGGTGCTCGGCCTCGCCGTCATCTGCACGGCCGCGGCGTTCCTGGTCTTCTTCGCGCTGATCAGCGAGGTCGGCCCGGCCCGCGCCACCGTCATCACCTATATCAATCCGGCAGTCGCCATCCTGCTCGGGGTGACCCTGCTGGACGAGCCGCTGACAATCGGCATGGGCATCGGCTTCCCGCTGGTCATCCTCGGCTCGATACTCGGCACCGCGCGCGCCCGCGCCGCCGAGCAGCCGGTTTCGACGCCGGTGCCGCAATCGCCGAGTCAGGTGTGAGTCCCGCGCTCATTCGGTGCGCATCACCTCGGTCGCGCCCGCACTGAAGGTCAGACCCGCACCACCGATGATCTTCATCAGCACATCGCGCAGCCGAACCACTTCGGCCGCACCGATTATCGCGTCGAGATGCGCGTCGAATCGCGCGACCACATCGAGTCCGGCCGCCAGCACGGACCGGCCCAGCAGAGTCAGGCGCACCAGCCGTGCGCGCCGATCGGTCGGGTCGGGAGCCACCTCGACATAACCGCGCGATTCCAGGTGCCGCACGAGTTCGCCCATCGCCTGTTTGGTCATGCCCGCCCGCGCCGCCAGGTCGATCAGCCGGGTGCCCTCGGGATCGATCACCTGGAATACCGGCGTGTGCGCGGCGCGCAGGTCAGCGAATCCGGCCGCGGCCAAACCCGCATCCAGTTCGGCCGCAAGCGTTCTCGCCGCGGCGCTGAGCAGATTCCCGAGCGGCGGCGGCCGATCGGCCAGCGGATTAGTCAGGCTCTTGACCATTCTTCGACTCCTTCGTATCTTTAGTCAGGGACCTTACTACTTTGGATGGTGCACATGACTGGACAGGCTGTCGTCGGGCTCTCGGCACTGGCCCTGGTGATCGAATCCGGCTGGCTGATATTCGCGGACGGATCCGTTGGATCGATCACCGCCGTCGTTCTGGTGAGCGTCGCGGTGCTGACCGTGAGCGCGGCCCGATTCGTGGCTATCGATACCGCGGTGCGAATTTTGTTGGGCGCCTTGTTCGCCGGATCGGTCGCAGACCGGTTCGGACTACTCGGCGCGCCGGGCACGAAAGACGTTTCCTGGGGCAGCTATTCGGCGTTCGTCGACTACACCCGGACCTTGGTACCCCAGGCGCTGGACTGGTCCGTACCAACCCTGGCCGCAGTCGCGACGGCGCTGGAAACCCTGATCGCCATCGGTCTGATCCTCGGCATCGCGGCGAAATCCACCGCACGCCTCGCAACCGCGGTTCTGATCGCCTTCGCGGCGGCGATGTGGACATCGGTGGGTTTCGATGAAATGTCTTCCTACGGTGTGCTCGTCGTCGCGGGCGGCACCGCGATACTCGCTACCTGCGATACCGCGCTGCGACTCGACCACCTGCTGCGCCGTCTGCCGTCGCGGCGCCCCGCGGTGGAATGATGGCCGGATGGCACGCACCGATTACGCCGATGTGGCGCAGACCCGCACCGCCTACGACGACCTCGCGGACCAATACGCCGAATTCGCCATCGGGCACCTCGAGTCCCAGCCGTTCGACCGCGCCATGCTCGGCGTATTCGCGGAACTGGTGCGGGCCAACGGTTCTGGTCGGGTCGCCGACCTCGGATGTGGCGAGGGCCGACTGACCGCGCACCTGGCGGGGCTCGGACTGGATATCTTCGGCATCGACCTGTCACCGCGGCTGATCGCACACGCGCGAGCGCGACATCCGGAACTGACCTTCGGCGAGGGTTCGCTCGAACACCTCGACCTCGCCGACGGTACCCTCGCGGGCGTCCTCGCGTGGTACTCGTTCATCCATCTGCCACCCGAGCGGATTCCCGCGGTGTTGACGGAGTTCCATCGGGTACTCGAAAACGGAGGGCACGCGCTGCTCGGCTTCCAAGCCGCCGCTGTCGAGGATGTGGAACCGTACGACCACAAGGTGATTCGCTCCTACCGCTGGTCGCCCGATCGGCTCGCCGCACTGGCCGACCAGGCCGGTTTCACGGCGACCGCCCGGCTGGTACGGGAACCGGATCCCGGCGAGCGGGGTCGCCAGGGCTACTTGCTGCTGGTCAAGGATCACTGATTCGGCGGACGCCGATCCGGACCTTTCAGTAAGGTTGAGGCCACCGCGCAGGGGACATGGCTGCGCGAGCCCTTCCGACATCGTGGTCGATACCGCTTGTTCAAGACCTCCACACCACACCGTCGTCAGGGGGCGACTCACCAATGGAGCTCATTTCTCCGATCGATGCCGTATTTCTGCTGGCCGAATCCCGCGAGCACCCGATGCATGTCGGTTCACTGCAGCTGTTCGAGACGCCGGAAGACGCCGGGCCCGACTACGCCCGGGTAATTCACGAGAAGTTGTTGGCGGACACCGAATTCCACCCCACCTTCCGCAAACAACCCGCGAATTGGCTCGGCACACCGCAGCTGGCGTGGACGCAGGCCGAGGACATCGAACTCGCCTATCATCTGCGCCGGTCGGCGCTGCCGAGTCCGGGGCGCTTCGACCAATTGCTCGAGCTGGCCTCCGAGCTGCACAGCGCCCTGCTCGACCGGCACCGCCCGCTGTGGGAGATCCACCTGGTGGAGGGGCTGAGCGACGGCCGCTTCGCCATCTACTCGAAGATGCACCACGCGCTGATCGACGGTGTCGCCGCACAGCGGCTGTTGCAGCGCACACTCACCGACGACCCCGCGGCGAACGAAATGCGCGTGCCGTGGAATCTGCCTCGTGCGCGGCGCGCGCCCGAACCGTCCGGGTCCCTGTTCGGCGGGATCGCGCGAAATCTCTTGTCGGCGGCCAATTCCGCTCCGGCCGCACTCCGGGCGGCCCGCGCCGCGCTGCTGCAACAGCAGCTGACCATGCCGTTCGATGCGCCGCGCTCGATGTTCAATGTGCCGATCGGCGGCGCCCGGCGCTGCGCGGTGCGGTCCTGGCCGCTGGAACGCGTCAAACAGGTTAAGAAGGCCACCGGCACCACCGTCAATGATGTGGTGCTCGCGATGTCGGCCGGTGCGCTGCGCGAGTACCTGATCGAACAGCATGCGTTGCCCGACAAGCCATTGATCGCCATGGTCCCGATCTCGCTGCGGGCCGATGACGATACCGCCGAGACCAGCGGCGTGAAGGTCGGCGCAATCCTGTGCAACCTCGGCACCGATATCGCCGATCCGATCGAACGGCTGCGCGTGGTGAGCGAATCGATGCGCCGCAGCAAAGAGGTCTACAACTCGCTCTCGCCGATACAGACGATGGCACTGTCCGGTCTGATGCTCAGCCCGCTGGCCCTGACCTTCCTACCGGGCATGCTGTCGCTGGCCAATCCGCCGTTCAATATCGTCATCTCCAATGTCCCCGGCCCCAAGGATCCGCAGTACTGGAACGGCGCCCGCCTCGACGCCTCCTACCCGATGTCGATCCCGTTCGACGGACAGGCCGTGAACATCACCCTCACCACCAATGGCGACAACCTGGACTTCGGACTCGTCGGCTGCCGCCGCAGCGTGCCGCGCCTGCGCAGCCTGTTGGACCACCTGGAGAACTCGCTCAGCGACCTGGAACAGGCGGCCGTCTGAAACGGCTATCCCCAAAGAAACTAGAACGTGTTACATTCGATTTCAGGCGCCCGCGCCTGCTGCCGAAGCCGTCATCGCGTCATGGCGATATCTGCGGTAGGCGGTCGAATCGGCGGCGCGGGCCAGCGACCAAATATGTAACCCGTTCCAGCACTCCTCGGCCGGTCGCTCCGGCTGCGGGGCGAGTAGGGAGACCAGCACGCCATGCGTACCGAAATCTGCGACCGGCTGGGGATCGAATTCCCCATTTTCGCCTTCACCCATTGCCGCGATGTGGCGGCCGCGGTCAGCAATGCCGGTGGTCTCGGCGTGCTCGGTGCGGTCGGCTTCACCGCCGAACAACTGGAGGTCGAACTCGCGTGGCTCGATGAGCATGTGCACGGCGTCTACGGTGTCGACCTCGTCATTCCGTCCAAATACGAGGGCAAGGGCATCGACGATCTGACCCCGGAACAGCTGGAAGCCAAACTGGCGGAACTGGTTCCGCAGGGCCACCGGGATTTCGCCGAGAAGATCCTCAATGACCACAAGGTGCCGCACCTGCCCGAAGAGGAGCATCACAACCAGCTGCTCGGCTGGACCGCGACGACCGTCGCACCGCAGATCGAGGTGATCCTGCGCCATCCCAAGGCCAAGCTGGTCGCCAATGCCCTGGGCACCCCGCCGGACGATGTGATCAAGCAGATCCAGGATTCCGGGCGCCTCATCGGCGCGCTCTGCGGGTCGGTCAAGCACGCGCTCAACCACAAGCGGGCCGGGCTGGACTTCGTGGTCATGCAGGGCACCGAAGGCGGCGGCCACTGCGGTGAGATCTCCTCGCTGGTGCTCTGGCCGCAGGTGATCGATGCGATCGGCGATATGCCAGCGCTGGCCGCCGGTGGTGTCGGCAATGGCCGTCAGGTCGCCGCGGCCATGGCAATGGGCGCGGCGGGCGCGTGGACCGGCTCGCTGTGGCTGACCGTCGAGGAGGCGAATGTGCCGCCCGCGCAGATGCAGACCTATATCGATGCCTCCAGCCACGACACCGTGCGGTCGCGGTCCTGGACCGGCAAGCCGTGCCGCATGCTCAAGAACGACTGGACCGAGGCCTGGGAGGCGCCGGAGACTCCGGACCCGCTGCCCATGCCGCTGCAGATGATGGTTGCCCTGGATGGCGTCAAGCGCGGACACCGCTACCCGGAAGCGGCCAAGGACGTGAACTTCAACCCGGTCGGCCAGGTCGTCGGCATGATGAACAAGGTGGAGCGCTCCGCCGATGTGATCGCGCGGCTGATCAACGAGTACGTGGAAGCGTGTGACCGCCTGAACAAGCTCAATAGCGAGCTCTAGCAGTCGGATCGGTGCCGTCGCCCTGGCGCTCGAGCTTGGGCGACGTGCCACCATCGCCGAAAGGCAATAGGTTTCGATTCAGCTCGATAACGCCGCCCCCTATTGCCGCTGCATCCTGAGGATTTCCGCCACCGCTGCGACAGCGCCCCGAGCCGAGTCCGACGGGCGCGCAGGTGCGGCCCAGCGAATCGTATGGCGTCCTCCTCCCGCACGAGCTTCGGGCGACGAAATCAGGTCGCCGAGAAGTCGTATCGCACGCCGGTGAGCTGTTCACTGAGCTGCCACAGCCTGCGCGCGGTCCAGCGGCTGTAGGCCATGGGATTGCGCAGAGCCCGCCGTGGATATCCCGCCAGTTCGAATCCCGGTCCCACATAGGAGTTTCCGCGCAGATCCGGCACCGTCGCGGCATATAGCTGCGGCAGCGCGCCCATCCGGTCGGACTGGGCGATCGCGAACAGGATCGTCTGCGGGATCGCGGCCAAGAGGCCGCCCACCCCCTTCTCACCGTTGCGGGCGTAGAGACGGGTCGCCGATAGACCCGGATGTGCGGCAACGGCGTGCAGGGCGGTCCCGGCCGCCCGGGCCCGGCGATCGAGTTCGGCGGTGAAGAGCAGATTGGCCAGTTTGGACTGGCAGTATGCAGGCCAGCGCAGGTAGAGCCGCTCCCAGTTGGGATCGAGCCAGTTGATCGCGCCACCCCATGCGGCCACCGAGGATACGGTCACCACCCGCGGCCGTTCGGCGCGCAGGAGTGCGGGCAGGATGGCGCCGGTGAAGGCGAAGTGCCCGAGGTGGTTGGTGCCGAATTGGGCATCGAACCCGTCGGCGGTGCGCGAGCGCGGCACCGCCATGACGCCCGCATTATTGATCAGCAGATCGACCCGGTCGATGGTGTCGTTGATCTTTGCCGCGGCCTGCCGGACCGAAGCCAGATCGGCCAGATCCAGCGGCAGCACTTCGGGTTTCGGCCCGGCGGCGATCGCGGTGACGGCATCCAGCGCGGCGGTCGCCTTCACTTGGTTTCGGCAGGCCAGCAGCACATGTGCACCCTTGGCCGCCAATGCCTCGGCGGTACGCAGGCCGAGACCGCTGTTCGCGCCGGTGACCAGCACGGTCCTTCCGGACTGATCCGCGATATCGGCAATGGTCCAGCGGCGCGGCAGGATCGGTATGGATGTCATAGAGCACTTCCGGTCACTCGCGGAAAGGGAATCGGTTGGCAGCCTAAGCAACCTCGTCGTTGTGCGCGGCGTACCTTGCCGATGCCTTCCGCGCCAACCGGCGCATCCTCGGATTCGGTGACACGCTCCCGTCAATGGGTGCCCGACAGTTCGGCGAGCATCGTATCGGCGCCCGGTTGATCAACGAGTCAGTGATCTCACCGCGTGGCACGCCCATCCTTTACTGCCATAGCCGTCCCCTGTCCGCGCCATCTACCCTAATGTCTCAGACAGCTAGCAGCTGGGGTGATCTTACCCAGCTGCCGCGACACCGCACCCCTCGGCGGCATCGAGCACAATTGGGCCAGCAATGGCTCAGACAGGGGAATCCGGGGCAGCCGGGGCGATCAGGCCGTCGCCGCGTGCGCCGCATCCTCATGACCGTCGGCCGCGGTGTCGAGCAGCTCCTCGAAGCGGGCGATCACCTTCTCGTGGTACAGCCCGAACAGATCCTCGAACAGCGCGAGCTGCGCATCGGACGGACCGGAACCGGAGTCCCATACCGCGACCAGCGCACGCCATACCAATACATGCAGATCGGCAGCGCCCGCGAAGAAGGCCTCGACGGCCTCGGGTACGTCGAGCACCATCTCGCCGATGGAGTTCACGATCGCACGCTGCATACTCAGTCCGAGTGCGGTGAGCAGGCGGCGGACCAGTCCGACCTCGATGGCCAGAATCTGGCGGAAGTCGGGAACCTCCTGTCGGGCAAGCGATTCCAGTTCATCGATCTCGGCCTTGAGTTCGGCCGGGTCGATCTCCTGTTCGCTGCCGGTGTAGGCGAGCAGCGCCTCCATGACGATGCCGCGCTCCACCTCGACGATGTCGCGGAACATCTCGATGGCCACATCCGGCATCGGAATCGAGAAACGGAAGAGGTGCCGATACACATCGATGCCGCCCGCCTCACGGACATCACGGATGGTGAACCCCTTGCCGCGTCGCGCCTCGACGAATCCATACGATTCCAGCCGACCGAGGGTCAGCTGTGCGGTCGCGCGGTTCATATCGAACTCCTCCGCGACCTGCCGGACCGACGGCATCAAATCCCCTGGCTGATACTCCCCCGCGGCAACCCGGCGTGCCAGCTCATCGGCAACGTCGGCGACTACCGTCTGGGATCCCATCGAGATGCCACCTTTCGACTCGGTTCCGAATACGTCCCAGACAGTCTAAGCCCTCCTGTGCGAGACTGCACCTGGGTAACACTGGTCAGCGTGCGGTGTGAGGTGAGTCATGACCATTCAGCGTGGCAGCGGTCGGCCGACCGAGAGTTCGACTACTAGACGCGCACGCCTGTTCGCGCCGAATCCCCATGGCAAACCCCCAGTTCGCACGGCAGTTCGCAATGCCAAACTGGCGGCAATTCCGGTCGCCTTCGCGGGTCGGCAGGCCGCGGGGGTCGGCAAGCGCGCGATGGGCAGATCGGCCGGTGAGGTCGATCGCGAAATTCAAATGCGCACCGCCCAGCACATTTTCGAGGTACTCGGCGAGCTGAAGGGCTGCGCGACGAAACTCGGTCAGCTGCTCGCCATTTACGAACTCGCACTGCCGCGCGAGCTCGCTGAGCCGTACAAGATCGCGCTGAGCCAATTGCAGGATTCCGCGCCCGCGATGCTGCCGCGCTCGGTACACGCGGCGATGGCCGCCAGTATGGGCGAGAACTGGCGTTGGCACTTCCGGGAATTCGACGATCGGCGCGCGGCCGCGGCATCGCTGGGGCAGGTGCACCGCGCGGTCTGGCGCGACGGCACACCCGTCGCAGTGAAGGTGATGTATCCCGGCGGTAAGCAGGCGGTCGCGAACGATCTGGACCAGCTGCGCCGCATGTCCACGCTGGCAACGGTTTTCGTGCCCGGCGCCGACGTCAAGGGAGTGACCGAGGCGATCTGCGCCTGCGTGCTCGACGAACTCGACTACGCCGCCGAGGCCGACCATCAGCGGGCCTTCGCAGCGGCCTATGCCGACGATCCGGATTTCTATATTCCGCGCGTGGTCGAGCAGCGCGGCGATGTGCTCATCACCGAATGGCTCGACGGCACACCGCTGCCGCGCATTGTCGCCGCAGGTACGCGCGCCGAACGTGATCGGGTGGGCATGCAACTGGTCCGGTTCATGGCCTCCAGTTGGATCCGCAGCGGTCTGCTCTACGGCGATCCGCACCCGGGCAATTTCCGGGTGCTGCCGGACGGGCGACTCGGCATCGTCGACTTCGGGGCATGTACGCCGTGGCCCGCCGAGGGTTTCGAGGAGTGGGCGTTCGACTATTGCGATGCGTTGTTCAACGGCGGGCCAACGGATCTGGAGGCGGCGGCCCGACGGCACGGCTTCTGCGAACCGGGTCGCACACTCGATGCCGAGGACCTGTTCAACATGATGGTGCCGTGCATCGAACCCTTCCAGCACCCGACCTATCGGTTCACCACGCGCTGGCTGCGCAAACAGGTATTGCGCGTGACGAACCCGCGGCTGTCCAACGCGCTGCGGCAGGCGACCATGCCCGCGCACTACACACCGTTCGCACGCTCGATGCTCACGCTGGTCGGCGCGATCGGCCAGTTGGAGACCGAGGGCTCGTTCCGCGACGAGGTCGGCCGCTGGCATCCGACGCTGCACGAGTTGGTCACCCGGCCCGCCGAGGAGGGCGCGGCACCGGTCGACCTGGCGGTGGCGCGGCGCAAGCGAGCCGAGCAGGCCGCGCGACATATGTCGGTCGGCTGATCCATACGACGCCCTGACCTGCCCGGACACGCTGCCAAGCAATCTAAGACATGACTGTCTCAGACAATTCTGTCATCGCTTTTGTAGATGATCATCCGGACGACGAGCAGCCCCTGGGGCTCAGGTCAGCGCGCCAACCTCTCGCCAGTGCGAACCGGTGAATGCGGACCGATGAATGGGGCCAGCTCGTCGTACCCGGCCGCAGCACCCGGATGCGCGCGGCCACCCGCGCGCACCTCGCGCATCCACACCGCACCGTCGCGCATCCGGACGACGAGCAGCCAAGGGCTCAGATCAGCACGCCAACCACTCTCGCCAGTGCGAACCGATGATCGCGGCCAGCTCGTCATACCCGGCCGCACCCGGATGCGCACCGTCACCCGCACGCACCTCGCGCATCCAGACCGCACCGTCACGCATCCAGACGACGAGCAGCCAAGGGCTCAGATCAGCACGCCAACCACTCTCGCCAGTGCGGACGGATGATCGCGGCCAGCTCGTCGTATCCGGCCCCACCTGGATGCGCACCGTCACCCGCACGCACCTCGCGCATCCACACCGCGCTGTCGCGCAATGGCTGATGGGCGGGGACGTAGGGGACTGCGGCGGCCGCGCAGATGGCGGCGAAGCGTTCGTCGAGCCCGGCGGTCCTGGCATTGTGCTCGGCGTCATCGATGGGCGGCGGCGCGACCATCAGGACCGGCAGCCCGCGCTCGGCCGCCTGCGCGAGCAGTTGGGTGAGGTTGGCCGCCGATCGTTCGGGTGCCACGCGAGGTTGTCCATCGATCAGCGTGGCGTCGTTGACGCCGAACGAGACGACCAGGCGTGCATCGGATCCGTCGGGCAAGCGGGGCGTGCATTCGGCCTGCCAGCGGTCCAGGATCTCGGTCGAGGTCTGCCTGCGCACGCCGAGGTTGTAGGCGGTGAGCGGCTGCCCGGTCGCATAGGTCTCGGCCGCCAAGCGGCCGACCCAGCCCAGGCAGTGCGGATCGCCGACACCCGCGACGAACGAATCACCGATGAAGCACACGCGAAGGTCGTTCCACATCCGGCGATCTTCGCAAGCGCCGAACACCGCCCGGGACCAGGTCCGGCTATCGCACGCCCAGGCGTGGCCGGCGGTGGTACCCGTTAGGATCGCGATGGTCGTTCGGGAGGGATTTGACGTTGACCGGGGTAGCTGAGTCCGCGGTTCCGCAGTGGTTCGCCGAGCTGTTCGCGCATCGGCGCTGGATTCGCCGGGTGGAGCCGTTTCCGCATATCTATGCCAGGGATGTGTTCGTGCCGGAGTTCTACCGGCGGCTGGCCGAGGAGTTGGCGCGGGTGCGCCGGGAGCGGCCGGAGGCATTCGGTTCGGTGGCGGCCGATTACGGTGCGGTCGGGGCCCAGTTGGCCGGGCTGCGGGACGGGCCGTTGGCGCTGTTCCTGTCCCGGGAATGGCACGATCTGATCGCCCGCGTCGCCGGCGTGGCGACAACCGGTGATGTCGAGGGATCGGTGCACCATCATCCGCCGGGCAGCCCGCGGGGGTGGCCGCACAATGATCTGAATCCGGCCTGGTTCAAGGGTCCGGCGCCCGGTCCCGACCAGGTCACGACGGTGGATCCGGAGGTGGATCTGAAGTCCGGCGCGCGGTCGCCGGAGGTCTTCGCGCGGGAGACGGTGCGCGCGGTGGCGGTGCTGTTCTACTTCGGCAATCCGGACTGGCAACCCGGCGACGGCGGCGAGACCGCGCTGTTCGACCAGCTCGGTGCGAATCCTATTCCCGCACTGACAATTCCGCCGATGGACAATTCGCTGCTGCTGTTCGAATGCACACCGCGTTCGTGGCATACCTTCGTCGGCGGCAATGCTGCGCCGCGCAATAGCGTGGTGCTGTGGCTGCACCGGCCGAAGGAAGATGTGGTGCGGCGTTGGGGAGGAGACAGCATTGCGCAGTGGCACTGAACGCCGGGTATGTCTGCTGACCGGAGCCGGTGGCGGACTCGGTGACGTCTTCTGCCGCGGTCTGTACACCGATTACGACATCATCGCGGTGTGCCGCAATCGCACCCCTGCGGCACCGTCGCAGCTGGAGTGGTTCGTCGACCCCCTGGCGCCGGAAATGCCGGTGCCGGAGAACGGTTCGCGAATCTTCGTGATCAAGGCGGATCTGACCGAGGAGGGTGCGATCGAGCGCGTCGTCGACCTCGCACTCGCCCGGTTCGGTCACGTCGATCTGCTGGTCAACAATGCCGCGTACAGCCGCTTTCAACCGCTCGGCATCGTCGACGGCGACGCGACACTCGACGAATTCGAACCGCATTTCGCGGTCAATGTCGGTGTGCCGCTGCGGTTATCGGCCCGACTGGCGCAGCGTTGCTGGGTGCATGCCCTGGATGAGAATCGGGCACACAATCGCAATATCGTGAATGTCTCCAGCATTGCGGGCTCGCGGGTGTACCCCGGCGGACAGGCGCTCTACGCGGCGTCAAAGGCGGCGCTCAACCAGCTGACCCGGCATATCGCGGCCGAATTCGAGGAGTTCGGCGTGCGGGCGAATGCGATCGCGCCCAACAGCTTTCCCGCGGTGGTGCCCACCGAGCAGGTGGTGCGGGCGATCGTCGAACTCGACCGCGGCGATATGACGGGCGAGGTCTTCAGCGTCGGTGTCGAAGCCGAGGATGCGGCCGGTGGGCGTCACGCACTCGGTGCGGACGCCCGCTGACCTACTGCTGACCTACCTCGCCGAACTCGTCACGCCGGTGATCTCCTCGGACATTACCCAGAGCCGTTGCGCGAGATCCGGATCCACCGCCTGCCTGTTCCGCGGCTGCTCCAGCTCGAGCCGGTGGAAGTACTTGCCGTTGATGTCGTCCTGCGTTGTCGCCAAGTGCACCAGCGGATCCGCGCCCTTATCGGGCCGGATAAAGAATGGCCGCGACAGCGGGGAGCGAATGAACGCGCCGAGGCCGAGCGGGGCATTGTCGTAGACGTGGGTGGCGACCGCGCCGGGATGGAAGGCGGCGGTGACCAGCCCGGTGCCCTCGGTGCGGCGGGCCAACTCCCTGGTGAAGACGATATTCGCGAGCTTGGAGGTGCTGTAGGCGGCCAACTGGTTGAACGACCCGGTCGAGGCGTTGACGGTATCGAGATCCAGCTTCGCCATCCGGTAGGTCGTGCTCGCGGTATTGACGACCCGGGCCCGCGACTGCACCAACCGCTCCAGCAGCAGGCTGGTCAGCAGGAACGGCGAGAGGTGGTTGACCTGGAAGGTCAGCTCATTGCCGTCATCGGTGACGGTGCGTTTCGCCCACGCGCCGCCCGCGTTATTGGCCAGCACATCGATGCGCGGATAGCGATCGAGAAGTTGATCGGCGAGCTTGCGGACGTCGTCGAAGCGGGCGAAATCGGCGATGAACGATTCCGCGCCGACCCGCGCGGCCACCTCGGCGGTGCGCTCCGGTGCGCGCCCGACCACCGCGACCGTCGCCCCGCGCGCCACCAGCTTCGCCGCCGCCTCCGCGCCGATGCCCGAGCTGGCGCCGGTCACCACCACCGTCTTGTCGGATAGATCTTGTGCTGCCATCTGCTACCTCCTGCGCCATAGCCTGAACCGTCCTGATCCTCATCGGATCGGCGGCATTCGGCAAGGCCGTCTACTGGCCGGTAGGTCGGCGAAAACGGCGCGGTGTGTATCGTCCCCGCAGACCCTAAACCGTCGGCCCGCAACGGCGCAAAACCTCGAGACGATCCCACAACCAGCCGACCCACCACCCTTACCAACTCTCCCGAACCAACAAATCCACCAACCAGCCACGAACCTGATC
>NZ_JBEXLC010000087.1:0-36738 GCF_040609795.1 Nocardia sp. NPDC004604 | reverse complement strand
TATGTCTTTTTGCCCCTGCGGGAACTATAGCGTTCAACCGGCATGGTTGCCCAATTTTCATGTTAATTTTTACCCGCCCGGGAAACGGCACGAGCATGTCGTTGCACGAACGCGGGTTTCGGATCGGCACTCGTCGGTGCGCGTTATACGCCGAGCGCATCGAGAATCATCGGCCGCGCCGTCGCGAGCGCTTGCTGCCAGTAGGGCCAGGTGTGTGTTCCGTTGACGATGTCGATTCGAGCGGCAATTCCCAACGCCGCCACTCGATCACGGAATATTTCGGCGGAAATCTCCGTTATCGACTCCAGGCCCATCGCATTCACCGTATTGCCCACCCCTTGTGGCAGGTCGAGCGGACCGGGCGTGCCGTTGCCCGTCCAGAGGTATATCGGCAGCCCGCGCAGCAATTCGGCCTGCTCGGTGGCGTCATTGCGGTTCCATGCCGGATCCCCGGCCGGACCCCACATATCGTCGAGATTGAAGTTGCCCTCGTCCCACATGGCGGCGCGCATCGCTTCGTTCCAGAGCGGAAATGTCGGGTGCACGAATCCCGAAAAGGATCCGGCGAATTTGAACTGATCGCGATGGTAGCCGGCCAACGTCAGTGCGGCACTTCCGCCCATAGATGCGCCGACAATGGCGTTGTTGGTACGTGACACGCCGAACCCTGCCAGGAAGGCAGGCAATTCCTGGGTGAGGAAGGTTTCCCACTTGTACGTGGTCGCCTGACTGTTGGTACTACTCGGTCGATACCAGTCGGTGTAGAAACTCGACCGACCGCCGACCGGAAACACCAACGTGATGTTGTCGCCCGCGAACTGGCGCAGCGCATCGGTATCCGTCGTCCACTGACTGTGGTCATTCGGCGCGCGGAGACCGTCGAGCACGTAGAGTGCCGCGCTCCCACCGCGCGCCGCCCACTGCACCTGGACTTTGATCGGCCCCATACTGGACGGCGCGAAAAGTTCCTCGAAACCGCCTGCTGGCGTGCGCAGTATCTGTGCGTGCGGCGGCGCGGCGATAGCCACCGCCCCGCCGATCCATGACACCAGCACGGCTGTCGCCATGACAATGCCGACCTTGCTCAGCCAACCACGAACAACTCCCCACCCATCCCCTGTTCGCCCTGCCACGTCCACTCGCACCTCCTGCTCGTTTTCTGACAAGTTGCCGAACGGACCCGAATTCCGCCGCCATCCAGGCCGGGTTGTTCGTACACGCCTGCACTCCCGCGCGCCCGGAATCGGGAAAACCATCATAGATTGTGCCGCATTTGCTCTCGAGCCTGGGAAATCCGGATCAGATCACCTGGATCAGCGGCGCATTCGTTATAATCCGGCCGCTGGTCGCGGACGGGATGCGGCATATACCTGCACGTCGAATTGGTCGGCAGGAAATGGTTGGGTGGGATGAGGTTCGGGCAGGAAGCCGAGCGCATAATGGCCGCCGGAGACCGTCACGTCTTTGCGGACACGGGGCCGTCTGTGCCGAAGCCGCCAACATGCGGCCCTGACCAGCGAGAATGATCGCGATAGCCCAGCGTATATGTGGCGTGTTGGGCTCGGCCGAATGCCACGGATCCGACAAACAGCTCGCGCTGACGGCGATCTGAATAGACTTGGGCCCGTGCGGAAAACGGCGAAGGTCAACGATGACCAACTGGTGAGCTTTATCGATCACGGCGGCACCGGGCCCGCGGTGTTATTGCTGCACAGCTATCTGATGGACGCCGATATGTTCGCCGCACAGGTGCAGGCGCTCGGCGGGGCGTTCCGGCTCATCGCGATGGACGAGCGTGGCCACGGTGATACTTCGGCCGAGAACCCGTTCACCTATTGGGATGTGGCTCGCGACGCGCTCGGCCTTCTCGACGAGCTCGGGGTGGCCCGGTGCGCGGTAATCGGTACGAGCCAGGGCGGGTTCATCGCCCTGCGCATGGCACTGCTGGCGCCGCAGCGGGTAGCCGCACTCGCACTGCTCGGCACCTCGGGCAGTGCGGAGGATCCGGAGGTAGCCGCCGGGTACCGCCAAGCGGCCGCCGCCTGGCGCGAAAACGGTCCGACCCAGGAACTGCTCGATCTCAATGCCGCGATCTGCCTGGGCCAGCACGACGCGACGGAGTGGCAGGCCAAGTGGCGTCGGCTGTCCGGGGACCATATCGACCGCGTGCTCACCCCACTGGTCGAGCGGGACAGCGTGCTCGATCGCGCGCGCGAAATCGGCTGCCCAGCACTGGTTCTGCACGGTTCCGCCGACGCCGCCTACGCCGTCGACCGCGCCCGCGAGCTGGCATCGGCCCTACCGAACGCCGAACCTCCGGTGATCATCGACGGCGGCGCGCACTTCCTGAGCCTCACCGACGCCGAAGCCGTCAACCCACACCTGCGGGCGTTCCTCGACCGGTCACTGGACGTCGAATAGGACGGCTCTTCGATCCGCACCTCGCCTCGTCGTCGGTCGACTTCGCCAGCGCGAAAGCGGTCGGCCACATGACACCGTCATCGGGGTGACTGTGTCAGGTCGCGCGGTCGCCAGGGGCGCCGTACCGCAGCCCGTCGATGAGCAGATCGACCATGCGCTGGGCATGGTCGTTATCGGCGGGTAGGCACAGGTTGGCCACCGCTTGCAGCAGCTCGTAGGGCGCGATATCGGCGCGGATCGCACCTGTGGCCGCCGCCGATTCGAGCAGAGATCCGAGAGCGGGCACCAGGTGCTGCTGGAAGTAGGCGGGTAGGGGCTCGAAGGCAGGGTCTCCCGAGTGCAGCGCCGCGGCGAGTCCGCGTTTGGTTGCGATGAAGCTGGTGTACCGATGCAGCCAGCGCGCCAGTGCCGCATCGGGCTCATGCTCGGCCGCCAGGATGGGGGCCGCGTCGGCGCAGGCGTCGACTTCCTGTTGAAAAACGGCCACGACCAGATCGGAGCGCTGCGGGAAGTGGCGGTAGATGGTGCCGAGGCCAACGCCCGCCCTGGTGGCGATCTCCCGCACCGGGGCGTCCACACCCGATACGGCGAAAACAGCCTTGGCCGCGTCCAGCACGGCGGTGATATTGCGCTGCGCATCGGCGCGTACCCGACGTCCGGACGCGCTGCGCCCCGTACCGGGTGCGCCCGGGGTGTCGCCGTGCTCGATCTCGCCCAATCCCGCTCCTCCTCTTGCCTTACCGGAACAATGTTCCGTATAGTTTCGGAACATTGTTCCGATTGGTTGATGGTAGGGCACGCATACGGTGCCGACCACCGACCCCGCCCTGAGGAGAGCCATGAACTACCGCACGCTGGGCCGAACCGGCATAAAGGTCAGCCCGTACTGCCTGGGCGCCATGATGTTCGGCGCCGTGGGCAACCCCGACCACGACGACTCGATCCGGATCATCCACAAGGCCCTGGACGCGGGAATCAACTTCATCGACACCGCCGATTTCTACTCCCACGGTGAGTCCGAGACGATCGTCGGCAAGGCCATCAAGAACCGCAGGGACAATGTCGTGCTCGCCACCAAGGCGCACCTCCCCATGGGGGAAGATCCCAATCAGCAAGGCAATTCGCGGCGCTGGCTGGTACGCGCACTCGACGATTCGCTGCGCCGACTGCAGACCGACCATGTCGATCTGTTCCAGGTCCATCGTCCGGATCCGTCGGTCGATGTCGAAGAAACGCTCTCGGCGCTGTCGGACCTGGTCCGCAGCGGCAAGGTCCGGGCCATCGGCACTTCCACCTTTCCCGCATCGGACATTGTCGAGGCGCAGTGGGTCGCCGAGCGCCGAGGTCTGGAGCGCTTTCGCACCGAGCAGCCGCCGTACTCGATCCTCAATCGCGGCATCGAGCGCGAGGTGCTGCCGGTCTGTCAGCGCTACGGAATGGGCACGCTGGTCTGGAGTCCGCTGGCGGGAGGCCTGCTCACCGGCCGCTACCGCAAGGGCCAGCAGCCCAATAGTCATCGGGCCAGCTTCGGCTTCCGGCATCTGCGCGACGAGCGTCGGCTGGACGCTATCGAGCAACTCATCCCCGTCGCCGAAGCGGCCGGGATGTCGTTGACGCACCTGGCTATCGCGTTCGTGATCACCCACCCGGGCGTGACCTCGGCGATCATCGGTCCGCGCACCATGGACCAGCTCGACGACGTGCTCGCCGGTGCCGAGACGATCCTGAGCGACGAAGTTCTCGACCGGATCGACGCCATCGTGCCGCCCGGTACCGATATCGGAATGCTCGACATGGCCTACAACCCACCCGCCATCGAACAGGCCCGCCTGCGCCGCCGCTCGACCGACGACCGCGCCGTCAGCGCGGACATCGTCCTCGGCTACCAGTGATCCTGCACTTCCCTTCGGTCGGCCACTCGGTCAATCGACCGGGTGGCTGCGCACCAAATTCGATCGCGCTCGACTAAGGTGTAGGCGAGCTCGCACAGTCAAAAATGCGTGAACAGCGGTACGTTCCGTGGTTTTTCCACCGAATCGAAAGGCGCTGTATGGCAATGGATTTGACACAAGTCGAGTTACTCACCGAGCTGGAACCAGTGGTCGCGGCCAATGTCGACCGGCATTTGGCCACCGCCAAGGACTGGTGTCCGCACGATTATGTGCCCTGGGACGAGGGCCGCAACTTCGCGGCAATGGGTGGCCAGGATTGGGATCCCGAGCAGTCACGGCTCTCGGAGGTCGCCAAGGTCGCGATGGTCACGAATCTGCTGACCGAGGACAACCTGCCCTCCTACCACCGTGTGATCTCGGAGAACTTCTCGCAGACCGGTGCCTGGGGCACGTGGGTCGGCCGCTGGACCGCGGAGGAAAACCGCCACGCCATCGCCATGCGCGACTACCTGGTATGCACCCGCGCCGTCGATCCGGTCGCCTTGGAGAACGACCGGATGGTGCATCTGACTCGCGGTGTGCACGCCCCGGAGGGCTTCGGCGGTGTGCTCGATCAGGTCGCGTATGTGACGTTCCAGGAGTTGGCGACCCGGGTCAGCCATCGCACCACGGGACGTGTCTGCGACGACCCGATCGCCGACCGGATGCTGCAGCGCATCGCGGCCGACGAGAACCTGCACATGATGTTCTATCGCAACATCACCGGCGCTGCGTTCGACATCGCTCCCGACCAGACAATGGAGGCCGTGACCCACGTCGCGAAGACCTTCGCCATGCCGGGTACCGGCATGCCGAACTGGCGTCGCAATGGCGTGTTGATGGTCAAGCACGGAATCTACGATTTGCGTCAGCACTTGGACGAGGTGCTGTTGCCGGTCCTGCGAACATGGGATGTCTTCAAGCGCACCGACTTCACCGCGCGCGGCGAGCGCAGCCGCGAAGAACTCGCCGAGTACCTCGACAAACTCGGTCGCGATGTCATCCGCTTCGAAGAACAGCGCGACCGCATCCTCGCCCGCGAGGCGGCGCGAGTCGGGTAGTTCGAGCGCGGCCATCTCACTCGTGCCCGAGTTCTACTGCGCGGCGGTCGAGTTCGGATATTGAGCACTACCCGCGGGCTCAGGTGACGTCGCGCAATTCGCGACTGATGGCATGGGCGAGGACTTCCCTGGCTCGGTCGAGGGTGATCGAGCCGCTGTGCCAGCGTTCGCTGAGTCCTTCGACCAGGGCGGTGAGGTGTTCCGCAGTTGCGGCTGCGTCTATATCGGAGGCGACGGCACCGGCCTGTCGGGCTTGGGTGATAAGGGTTTCGACGTCGTTGTTCCATGCCCGCGTGGTGGTGTCGAGAGGTTCGCGCAGGTCGGGGTTGAACACAGCGCTGGCGCGTAGCTCACCCCAGGCGATGCTGTTCACCCGCACCTCGTCGTCATCTTGGAGTTCGAGCATCAGCATCTGTTCGAGCTGAGCGCAAGGGTCGGTCTCGATGAAGGCGCGGTCGGTGTAGTCCTTGGCTCGGTGGTTGATGTGTTCGAGCGTGGCGTGCAGGACTCCGGAGCGGTCTTTGAAGTGGTAGTAGATCAGTGCCGTGGACACGCCCGCTTCCGCGGCTAGTTTCTCGATCCGCAGCCCGCGCACTCCGTCTTGGGCGATGACACGGACGGCGGCTTCCAGGATTTGCGTTTGACGCTGCGACACAAGTCCTCACAGTAGGGGCAGGGTGCGGCCGAGCCGGAAGTGCGGGGTTGTCGGCCCGGCCGCGTCGGCTGGCGAATTTGCCGGGGTTCACCGGTCGCCGACGAGGTTAGTCGGCGGGTTCCTGCTGGGTGGTGCAGTGGATACCACCACCGCCGGCGGCGATGCCGTCGATATTGATCTGCACGACCTCCCGGCCGGGGAACAGGCGCTCCAGGGTGGTTTTGGTGGTCGGATCGGTGTCCGGATCACCGAATTCGGGGGCGATGACGGCACCGTTGCAGACGTAGAAGTTGATGTATCCGGCGGCGAAGTCGTCGTCGGCGAAGGTCTCCCGCACCGTCGACGGGCCCTCGAGGACCTCGACCCGAAGCGGGCGACCGTGGACATCGGTGGCCGAGTGCAGGATATCGAGGTGGCGGCGAGTGACGTCGTAGTCGAAGGAGTCCGGTTCGTTGTCCAGCCCGGCGACCACCACGCCCGGGCTGGCGAAGCGGGCGTAGAAGTCGGTGTGGCCGTCGGTGATGTCCTCGCCCGCGATGCCGGGCAGCCAGATCACCTTCTCGATGCCCAGCAGGTAGGCCAGCTCCTCCTCGACGTCGCGCTTCTGCCAGCCGGGGTTGCGGTTGTTGTTGAGCACACAGCTTTCGGTGATGATCGCGGTGCCCTCCCCGTCGACTTCGATGCCGCCGCCCTCGAGCACCAGATCTGTGTGCCGGGTCTCGACTCCGGCGCGGCCGGTGACGAACCCCGCGACCTCGGCGTCACGGCGGTGCTCTTGTTTCTTGCCCCAGCCGTTGAAATTGAAGTCCACCCCGGCCTTGGTGTTGCCGCTGTTGACGAATACCGGCCCGGTGTCACGCATCCACAGATCATCGATCTCGGCGGCGATCAATTCGACGTTTGCTCCACCCATCAGGCTCTGTGTCAGCCCCATCTCGCCCGGCCGCACCAGCATCGATACCGGTTCGAAGCGGGCGATGGCGGTCGCGATGGTCGCCAGGTTGCGTTGCACCTCCGGTAGCAGCCTGCCGCCCCAGATCCGTTCGCTGGCACCGAAGGCCATCCAGGTCCGTCTGTGCGCCTGCCCTTCCTCGGGCATCATCCACTTTCTCCCATCGTCATGTTTATTGCTGGTGCGATCACCGCGCATCGGCGACGACGAATCGTCGCAACCCGCCAGCAGCAGGCTGCCCATGGCGGCCAAACCTGTCTGCACGAATGTGCGCCGTCGCATCCTTAACTCCCTATCGTCTCCGGGCGTCCGCGCGACGGATGTCGGCATCGGACGCCAGTAAGCCCATTCGCGCCGCGACCGCGCCTGAAGTGCGAGCGAGCGCGTGACAATCCAGGACACTAGATCCTGACTAAAAATTTAGTCAAATTCGGAGTTGTGTGGCGTACTGCGCGGCGGTCAGTCATCGAACAGCCGCCATGTGGTGTGGGCGAGCCCCCCGAAAACCCGTTCCCCGCCGCTCACGGCGATACTTACGCGGTGCCGACCTGGACGGCTGAGCACGCGGCCGAACTCGGCATCGATCCGGCGCGGATCGGCGGCCGCAGTTCGGGCGCGGGGCACCTTCCGCGGATCGCAGGCGATTCTGTCCGTGGAGGTGTCCCAGCGGCAGAACGCCGAACCGGCCAGCTCGCTGCGCCGAGCCCTGGCCGCGTGACCAGCCACTTCGCGCGGACTTCGGCGTACACCGGCGGCTGGTTCGTCAGATGTGCGCCGAGTGCGCGGTGAAGTAGTTGCCCTCGTCGAAGTCGGCGAGGAGGCCGGGGTGGGTCGGTTCCCAGCCGAGGACGCGCCGGGTGATGCGGCTGGACGTCGGGAGGTCGCGAGTGATCACCATCGTGAGGAATTCGCCGAAGTACGCTCGCAGCCGGTCCGCCGGGATGCTTTCGGTGGGCAGGCCGAGGTGGTCGCCGATGCTCTGCGCGATATCGCGCAGCGGTATGCCGTTGTCATCGACCGCGTGCCATCGAGTGCCCGCCGGTGCCTGCTCCAGCGCCAGGCGGAAGAGGTGGGCGGCGTCGAGCGTGTGCACGGCGGGCCACCGGTTCGCGCCATCCCCGGGGAATCCGGCGAAGCCGTTCTCCTGCGCGGTGGCGATCAGCATCCTGGCGAAGCCGCTACGGTCCAGCGTGCTGTGCGTGATGGGCGGGATCCGTACGACCGAGGACCGCACGTCCCGCTGCGCGAAGCCGACCACGGCGATCTCCGAGTCGATACGGCTGTGGGGCGTGCCAGCGGCCGCCTCCGTGCTGGGCGTGCCCGCGTCCTCCTCCGTCAATGGTCGGCCCAGCTCTCCGAGCGTGCCCGTGCCCGACGCCGTGACCAGCGGTTTCCCGGTTCCTGCCAGTGCATCGCCGAGTGCCCGCACGGTGGCGAGCTCCGTGGCGACGGCGGCGGCGACGTGGCCGGAGAGCATCTGGTCGTGCTTGAACGCGAGGTGGATGACGCCGTCGGAGTCCGCGGCCGCCGCTTTGAGCCCGTCGAGATCGTCGAGGTCGCCCCGGCGCACGGTTGCACCGAGCGCGGTCACGGTCGCCGCGGCCGCATCCGATCGCGCGAGGCCGATGACCTCGTGCCCGGCGGCAATGAGTTCGGAGACGACGGCCGAGCCGATATGGCCGGACGCGCCGGTGACAAAAACACGCATGGGTGACTCCTGAGTGCGATGAATGCAGGCCGAGTCAGTGATGAGACTCGGTCCCATCACTCTAGCAAGTGATGCGACTTGGTGTCATCGCTTAGGATGGCGCCAAGGGCCGATGGCGTGTTCACCGCGGATCGTCACGATCTCGCCCGGCGGCGGCAAGCAGTGATCGCGGCCAATAGCGAGTTGCGGGAACGCGAGTTGCTCGAGCAGGCCCGTCTGGATTCGGCCATGGCCAACGCCCTGCGTGCCCGCGGCGTCGACGATATGACCGCGCGCCTGGCCGCCGAGACGGGCGTCCTCGCGTTCGCCACCGCCTTCGCGCGCTGGACAAAGCCCGGTAATCGGGAGCCGTACACCGAGATCGTGTATGTGGTACTGCATGACTTGCAAACTCGGGCAACAACTCTCGGCGTCGAAGTTACTTAGTTACGTGAGAAGTCCTGTCGGGCAATGGATATCCGAGCAGGTTGCCCGCTGCGCCCCTGCCGCGACGGAAGTGTTGCGGCAGGGGCAGGGAGCGTCAGTTCCAGTTGTCGATCTTGACGTCGTCCGGATCGTCTTTGCTGCGCTGAATGGTCTCGGCAATCCGCTTGATGCGCCGGAGCCTGGCGTCCCACGCCGCCCCCACCGAGGACAATTGCGCGACCGCGCGGGCAAGTTGCGCCTCGTCCACCCGGTACCTCCGTTCTCGCCCGGCGGGCGTGGCGTGCACCAAGCCGACACGGTCGAGCACGCCGAGGTGTTTCGCGATGGCCTGTCGTGTCACGGGCAGCTGCCCGCTGAGGCTGGTGGCCGTGCCGCCGCCGTCCGTCAGGAGCAGATCGAGCATCCGCCGACGGGTCGGATCCCCGACCGCGGACCACATGTCGTCGTCGACGGCGGTGGTCATTGGGTCGACACCAGCCGCGCGAGGTAGTCCCCGAGCTGGGGAATGAAGGTGTTCCAGCCGCTGCTGTGGTCGCGGTACACGTCCTCCAATTTCGCTGCCTCCCAGCCCATTTCGCGGAATCCGGTCTCGATCATCCGAATTCTGGTGCCGGTACCCGACGGGGTGAGCTCGAAGGTGACCAGCAGCGTGGCGGCGGCGTTGTCGACCTTGTCGCCGGGATAGCACCAGCGGAATGAGAACAGTCGAGGCGGCTCGGCGTCGACCACGGTGATCGGGACGACCTGCGCCCTGTTGCCCCAGACAAGCTCGCCGACCGCGCCGGGCGTGGCCTCGACCGAGGCATCGTCGCTCCACCATTCCGAGATGTGCTCAGGGCTGCTGACGACCTCGAAGACCACCTCGGGTGAGGCGTCGACGTGGATCTCTCGTTCGATGCTTCCGTATTCCATACTCTTCCTCCATGTGCAATGTTTGGTTGCGCATGACGGTAGCCGACCTCCGACACATGTGCAACTATTGGTTGCGCATTCGCTGGCATCGGGACAGCGCACCGGCGTTGATCACATCGGAGACCGTTGGGTGTGGGCGTTAAACTGCTGATCGAGTCGGCAGTGCCTCGTGTCGCGAGTCCGACAACATCGAGCGCTCCTGGCTACGTTGGTTTGCTGTCCCGTCGCAGGGAGGTGGTGCCGTGTCCATTCGTCGAAGTGTGCTGGTGGCGGCCGTTCTGTGTGCATTGTCGGTGCTGTGCGCGCCACAGGGGCAGGCCGACCCGTCCGGTGCGGGCGGTGGGGGCTGTCGGCAAGGCAGCGTGATGACCGGACGGTTGGTCCCCGGCACCGGGAGCGCGGGGCAGAACATTCGGCGTGCGGCCACCCTGCGGGAGTGCGTCAGTTCGCTGCTTCCGGGTATCGGGGCCGGACAGTTCAGTGTGACGATTCCGTGGAACGCACCCGGTGCGACCAGTGCGGCCACATTTGCGTGGTCGGATGGCAGCGTCAGCGCAGCGACCGGGTTCGGCAATGGCCTGTGGTTGATCACCGACGGACCGGCGAGTGGCCACGGCATCCAGGTGGATGTCGCCGACAGTTGGAACGGCTGGTACTACAGCTATGCCGACGTCGCCGTCACCTCGGCGACCTTCCTCTCCTGAACCTGGCCGCACGCGTATGCCTTTGAGCTACGGTTCGGGGTAGCAGTCGATGGTGGCGGCAGGGGCGATTCGGGACGTAGCCGCGGTAAATATCCGCAGCCCATGAGCGCATCGGGGCACGCAGGTGTGTCGGGAACTGTGAAGAGTGTGTATTCCGAATTCGCCCGCCGGGCGCGGCCGCATGGCAGGATCGGCGTGGACGACGGATGGGGATGTGATGACTGAAACTGATTCGACGGCAACGGTATTCACAACGATCGCGGAGGCGGCGGCCCGGCTGCGGCGGGGCGAAGTGAGTGCGACGGATTTGGTGGAGGGCGCGCTGGCCGCCGCGGATACGCACGACAAGACATTCGGAGTATTCCTGACCCGGTTCGAGGAGCGGGCTCGGGCGCGCGCCGCCGAGGTGGACCGGAAGATCGCGGCGGGGGAGCGGCTGGCGCCCTTGGACGGGATTCCGTTGGGGGTCAAGGATATCTTCGCGCATTCGGCGGGGCCGACCACGGCACAGAGCCTGGTCTTGGCCCCGGAGTGGGGGAAGTCGGCCGGGGATGCCCCGGTGGTGCGGCGGCTGGAGCAGGCAGGTGGGATCGTGGTCGGAAAGACCACCACCATGGAGTTCGCGATCGGGGTCCCCGATCCGGAGAAGCCATTTCCGATACCGCGGAATCCGTGGGATGTGCAGCGCTGGGCGGGCGGGTCCAGTTCGGGATCTGCCAGCGGCCTGTTGACCGGGGCATTTCTGGGTGCGGTCGGCACCGATACCAGCGGCAGCCTCCGAATTCCCGCCGCCTTCTGCGGAATCACCGGATTCAAGCCGACATTCGGCCGGGTGCCGAAATCCGGTGTGGTGCCGCTGGCCTACACCCTCGACCACGCGGGGCCATTGGCTCGCACGGCCGCCGACTGCGCCTTGCTGCTGGAGGTATTGGCCGGTCACGATGCCGAAGATCCGTACAGCTCGAATGAACCGGTCGCCGACTACACGGCCGCGCTCACCGGCGATCTGCGCGGCCTCACCATCGGCGTGGACGATCTCGACCGCTTCGTCGGCGACGGACGGGATCCGCAACAGCCGCAACGCTTCTCGGCGGCCATCGATGCCCTGCGCGAAGCGGGCGCGACCATCGTCGCGATCGAGATCCCCATGTACGTGGAGACGACGGCGACCGCCCTGGTCGTGCTGGCCGCCGAATCGGCCGCCTACCATCGGCCGACCCTGCGCTCCCGCTACCAGGACTACGCGCGTGGCAGTCGCGTCGTCTTCGCTGCGGGCAATTCCGTCAGCGGGGCAGATTATGTTCAGGCCCAACGGGTTCGGCATGTCGCGCAGCGTCGGATGGCAGAGCTGTTCACCGAGGTGGATCTGGTGGTCACCCCGACCGGCCATCTCGGCGCCCCGCGCATCGACGCCATGGAGCAGCTGAACCCGGTGAGCGTGCTCGCGGGATTGCATACGCCGTACTGGAATTCGCTCGGCAATCCCACCATCGCGGTGCCGATCGGACTCACCGCCGATGGCGTGCCACTGTCCATCTCGATCAGCGGCAAACACTTCGACGAGGCGACGGTGCTGCGCGCGGGCGATGCCTACCAGCGGCGCACCGATCACCACCGTCTGACACCTACGCTGTCCTGAAGTTCGAAAGGTATCGCCATGAGCACCGATTCGACGTGGCCCTGCTCCGACGAGGAGAACGCGGCCATCACCATGCTGGAGCAGCTCCTGCAGGGGATGGCGGGTCTGCTGCACTCGGTCGAGGACGCCCGATATATCGACCCCAGCGGCGGTTATGTGCCGTACCGGGGAGTGCCGCCGAGCTGATTCGGCATCCATACGCCGCAGGGGTGGGGCGGTGAATTCGGCTCTACCTCCGCGGTATTCGACGTAAGCGGCATGCGCGTCGAATTTGTTCCACCGTTTGGAGTTGGTTTCGTGAGCACCCCGCAATCTTCATCCTGTCCCGTTCCGCACGGCTCTCCGATTGATACCGACGGCGAACGCGCTCCGCTCTACACCCCGGAGTTCGCCGCCGATCCGCACCGCGCCTATCGGGAGATGCGCAGGAAGTACGGTTCGCTGGTGCCGGTGGATCTGGCTCCCGACATTCCCGCGACCTTGGTGGTCGGCTATCGCGCCGCGGTGCGCATCCTGCATGATCCCGGGCGCTTTCCGCGTGATCCGCGCACCTGGCAGCGCGATGTTCCGCCGGACTGCCCCGTCTTGCCCATGATGGATTGGCGCCCAACTCTTTTGCATAGCAATGGCGAGGTGCACGCCAGATACCGGGAAGTGGTGAATGCGGCCATCGAGGGTGTCGATCTGCATGCGTTGCACACCACCGTGGCGGAGATCGCCGTCCCGCTGATCAATGCGTTCTGTCAGACCGGGTCGGCGGATTTGATCGCCCAGTACGCACTTCCGCTCGCCTTCACCGCGATCAATGCCGTCCTCGGCTGTCCGCCCGAAATCGGCGGGCGCACCGCGCTCGGTTTGGCGGCGATGTTGGATACGGTCAATGCCGCCAAGGGAAATGAACTCGTGCACGAGGCATTGACCGAGCTGATCGCGCTCAAGAAGGACGAACCCGGTGACGACATCACCACTCGACTGCTACAGCATCCCGTCGGCCTCGACGATTCGGAAGTACTCGAACATGTGATGCTGCTATACGGCGCTGGCATCGAACCGGCACAGAATCTGATCGCCAATTCGCTGTTGCTGATGCTCACCGATGACCGCGTCGCCGACAATATGCTCGGCGGCAGCCTGTCCACCCGCGACGCCCTGGACGAGGTGTTGTTCACCGATCCGCCGCTGGCGAACTACTGCATCACCTATCCGCGCCAGCCCATTCTGATCGACGAAATATGGCTGCCCGCACACCAACCCGTCCTCATCAGCATGGCCGCGTGCAATAACGACCCCGAAATCGGTGGGGAGCACACCGGGAACCGCTCGCATCTGGCATGGAGCGCGGGCCCGCATGCCTGCACCGCAAAGTCCATGGCGTACTTGATAGCTCAGGACGCCATCGACCAATTGCTCGACGCAATACCGGAATTGCGACTTGCGACTCGGGCGGCCGAGCTCACCTGGCGGCCCGGTCCGTTCCACCGGGCGCTGACGGCACTCCCGGTGACATTCCCCAAAACGCCAGCGTGGAGCGTCTGAGCAGACAATTCACCGCAGCGCATCGGCCGCGGCTGCGGCGATCGCGCCAGCGACCGCACCGAGCGCAGGGGAATCGACCTTCCACTGCTGCCAGTACAGCGGAACATCAATATAGGAATCCCCATCGATGGGTGCGAGGTCGCGCCCGGCCCTGCCGCCGCGGGTCTGCAGATCCGGCAACATCCCCCAGCCGAGCCCGATCCGAATCGCCTCGGCGAACCCGGCAGATGACGGCACATAGTGGCGTGGTGGATCGACCGGCTGCTTGCACCGACGTCGCAAATGCCGGTCCTGTAGATCGTCCTTGCGATCGAAGAGCACCACCGGCGCGGCGGCATACGCCTTGGCAGTCGGCCCATCCGCGAACCAGGTCCGCGCGAACCGCGGATTCGCCATGGGCCGATACCGCATCGCGCCGAGCTTCTCGACCCGGCAGCCCTGCACCGCCGCCGCCGTGGCGGTAATCGCCGCCATTACCGTCCCATCGCGCAGCAGCCGCGTCGTGTGCTCCTCGTCCTCGCGGTGTATCTCGAAACACACACCGGCCGGTGCGTGCCGTAGCGCGGGCATCACCCACGTTTCCAGTGAGTCGGCATTGACCGCGATCGGCACCCGGATCGGCCGATCTGCGGGTCGATCAGCATCACCGAGTTCGCGTGCGGTGTCACCGGAGAGCAGTTCGATCTGCCGGGCCAGCCGCAGTACCGCGAGTCCGGATTCGGTGGGGCGCACCGGTTTTGTGCGCTGCAGCAGAATGCGACCGGCCGCATCCTCCAGTGCCTTGATGCGCTGACTGACCGCCGACGGCGTCACGCGCAGACTGCGCGCGGCCGCGTCGAAGGTGCCCTCGGTGACCGCCGCGTTGAGTGCGCGGAGCTGATCCAACTGCAGATCCATTAAGAAATCGTAAAGGTACTTCAGAATCTTTAGCTGGTCTGGTGCGCTGTGCGGATCTAGCGTCGATGTATGTGACGGCATCATCGGCGGCCCTGGCGGCCATCTCGGGACTCGGCTTCGGACTTTCCCTGATCGTGGCGATCGGCGCGCAGAACGCCTTCGTCCTGCGGCAGGGTCTGCGTGGGCAGCATGTGCTGGCGGTGGTCGCGGTCTGCACGGTGTCCGACATGGTGCTGATCGCCGCGGGTGTCGGCGGGTTGGGGGTTGTCATCCAGTCCGCCCCGGTGGCGCTGACGGTCATCCGTTACGCCGGTGCGGCCTTCCTGATGGGCTACGGGGTGCTCGCGGCGCGGCGCGCCTTCGCCGCGGCATCGCTGACCACCGAATCCACCGGCGCAACCGTCGCGCTCGGCGCGACCGTGCTCACCTGCCTCGCGCTGACCTGGCTGAACCCGCACGTCTATCTGGATACGGTGCTACTGCTCGGCTCCTTCGCCAACACCTATGCCAGCCCCGACCGCTGGTTCCTCGGGGCGGGCGCGATGCTCGCCAGCGTGCTCTGGTTCACCGCACTCGGCTATGGCGCCCGCAAGCTCGGCCCGCTGTTCGCCCGCCCGAGTGCCTGGCGGGTCCTGGATTCGGTCATCGCGGCCGTGATGTTCGCCCTTGCGCTGGGGCTATTGCTGACCAGCTAGGCCCGCTGTGCAGGGCTAAGCTTGCGGAAACGCTGCAACGTCGCAGGACCGGATCGCGATCAGTACGTGACTGGTTCGGTGGTGCAGGGTGGGGATGGCCGCCCCAGGCGTGAGAGGTGGGCAGGCAGTGAGTTATCCGTACGGCTATGAGGATCAGCCGCCACGGCAGGATCCGGCGTCCTGGGGGCAGCCGGTGGGCTATCCGGAGCAAACGGGCTGGGATCAGACCGGCTACCCGACGGGATATCCCGGTGCGCCCGCGCCGGGCCAGCCGCCGCGGCCCCCGAAGTCCAGGACCGGGGTCCTCGTGGCGCTCGGGCTGGTCGCGGTCCTCGCCGTGGTCAGCGTCGTCCTGGTTGTCTTCGTGGGCCGCGATAAGGGCCGACCGCAGGCAGCCGATTCCACCGTCACCGTCATCCCGGCGACGAGTGTGCCGGGCTCGATCACCCAGCAACCGACCGCGACGACACCACGCCCCGGTCAGCCGTCCTCGGGCAAGCTCACCTACAACGACTTCGCCAAGGACTGGAATTTCAAATTCGACAATGTGGAACTGCACGCCGACTGGGTCGAGGGCCGCGATCACGCCAGCTGCCGGGATTTCGAGGTGGACGGCAAACTCACCGGATTGGGCTGCCAGTACGCCGCTGAACTGGTGTATCGGGCCGAGGGCGGCGGACTGAAGATCACCCAGTTCCTCATCGCCATGTCGGATGAGGGACAGGCCGCCGCCGCGCTCGGCAAGTTCAGCGATGCGGATCTGCACCTGCGCTCGGGCACCTATATCGATCATTTCGTCACGGGCAAATGGCGCGATGGGAATGAGAAGCAGTTCGTCGTGGTCACCGTGGCCACGGCGACCGGAGCCCTCGATGTGGAGACGGTCAAGAAGTATCTGCAGTACCGGCACGCCGATACGCTCGGCGCGCTGGCGTTCCGCTAGCGATCGCGGGGCTGATGAAGCGTTCGCAGGCCTGTGGCAGTGTCGAAGTCATGCGACTCCGAAGCTGGAATACGACGGCCGCGATCTGCGCGTGGGGCCTGCTGCTCGGCGGATGCGGACACGGCGCACCCACGCCGACCAAGGCATCGGATACGACGTCTTCAGGCGCGATGCCGCGGACGGAGGCCGGACCGATATCGACGCCCGCACGCTTTATCGCCGATGATCGCGTGGTCGTCATCGATCCCGGACACAACGGTGGCAATGCCGCAAACCCCGCGGAGATCAACCAGCAGGTGCCCGACGGTCGCGGAAAGACCAAGGCGTGCAACACCACCGGCACCTCGGCCATCGACGGATACACCGAGCACGAATTCAACTGGGACGTCGCCGATCGGGTTCGGGACACATTGGCCGCCCGCGGTATTCGCGTCGTCATGACCCGCGACGACGATACGAGTGTCGGCCCGTGTGTCGATGAACGCGCCGCCATCGGAAACCGCAGTGGCGCAGCGGCTGTCGTCTCGATCCATGCCGACGGCGCCGCCGCGGGCGCACACGGCTTCCACCTCGCCTACTCGTCGCCACCGCTGAATTCCGCACAGGAAGAGCCGTCCCAGCGACTGGCGACAACGTTGCGCGACACCATGATTCGTTCCGGTTTCACCCCGTCCACCTATGTCGGGTCGGACGGTATGAACCCGCGCGCCGATCTGGCCGGTCTGAATCTCTCGGAACGCCCTGTCGCGCTGGTCGAATGCGGAAATATGCGCGACCCCGGCGATGCCGCGCTGATCGAATCTCCCGACGGCCGGGCCCGCTACGCGGACGCCATCGCGAGCGCCATCGCCGCCTTCCTCGGATAGGTGACTTTCGTGATCGGGATCACCAACTGCGTGCGGAGCGGCCCTATACCTCCTGAGATAGCGGCGTTACGCTAACGCTGTTACCTCGAGCGCAGTCGAACAGGGAGTCGCTCATGCTTGTATGGATCGCCCATCTGGCCACCCGGCATCCACGCACGATCCTGCTCGCCGCGGCACTGTTGGCCGTGCTCTGCGGTGCATTCGGCGCATCGGTGACCGCACATATGAAGACCGGCGGCTTCACCTCGAGCGATGCCGAATCGTCACGTGCCGCCGAGCTCATCGCCGACAACTTCGGCGGCGCCGAGCCCAACCTGATCCTGCTCGTCCGCGACAATGCGGGCGCGGACAGCCCGGCCGCCAAGGCCGCGGGCACGAAGGTGGTCGATACGCTGCGCTCCCGCGGTGACGTGATCGGCATCCAGTCCTACTGGAGCACCCCGCAGCCGCTGTCCACCGCATTGCGCAGCAAGGACGGCAAGAGCGCGCTGGTGATCGGCTACATCACGGGAGGCGAGACCACGGCGCAAAAGGTCGCCGGTGAGATCGCCGAACAAGTGGTCGGAAGCAATGACGGCGTCAGCATCGCCCAAGGTGGACTCAGCTCGATCTACCACGACGTGAACGGACAGATCACCCACGATCTCGCGGTCGCCGAGGGCGTGGCCATCCCGCTGTCGTTCATCGTGCTGATCCTGGTCTTCGGCAGCCTCGTCGCGGCCTTCCTACCGCTGGCCGTCGGAATCTTCGCGATCCTCACTACGTTGGCGATTCTGCGCACCCTCACGGTGTTCACCGATGTCTCGATCTTCGCGCTGAATATGACCACGGCACTCGGCCTCGCCCTCGCGATCGACTACAGCCTGTTCATCGTCAGCCGCTACCGCGAGGAACTCGGCAACGGCCTCGATGTCGAGGCGGCTGTGGTGCGCGCGGTGCAGACCGCCGGACGCACCGTCCTCTACTCGGCGCTGACCGTCGCGCTGTCGGTGGCGGCGCTTGGCGTGTTCAACCTGTACTTCCTGAAATCCTTTGCCTACGCGGGCGTTGCGGTCGTCGCCGCTGCGGCTGCCGCCTCGATCCTGATCCTGCCCGCGGTCCTGATGCTGCTCGGACACCGCGTGAACGCCGGTGATCTGCGAAAGCCATTGGGGCGCTTACTCGGTCGGACACCGCGCGCGGATCTCGCACCCGAGCAGACCTTCTGGTACCGCACGGTGCAGCGGGTGATGCGCAATGCCGCGCCGGTCGCCATTGTGATCATCGTGCTGCTGCTCGCGGTCGGATCCCCGTTCCTCGGCGTGAAATTCGGCTATCCCGACGATCGGGTGCTCAATACCGGCGCGTCCGCCACCAGTCGAACGGTCGGCGACGCACTGCGCAGCGACTTCCAAGCCAATACCGCCACCAATGTCACCGTGGTGCTCGACGGTTATCACGGAAACCCGGCCGCCATCGGTGATTACGCCGCTGAACTGTCCAAGGTGCCCGGTGTGGCCGGAGCGCTGTCCGGCGTCGGGGTGTACTCGGGCGGGTCCAAGGTATCCGCCGGACCGCCGCAGATGATCAACGACACCGGCGCATTCCTCACTGTCGCGACCACAGTCGATCCCTTCACCGCCGCGGGTAAGACGCAATTGGCCCAACTGCGCAATGTGCCCAGTCCGGGGCCCGCGCTCTTCGCCGGCGCGGCCGCGGTCAACATCGACGCCCTCGACGCACTGGGTGCGCGACTGCCCGTGGCCGGTGCGCTGATCGTGCTCGCCACCTTCGTTGTACTGTTCTTGTTCACCGGAAGCTTATTGCTGCCGCTGAAAGCCCTTGTGCTCAACACGCTTTCGCTGACGGCGGCGTTCGGCGCGATGGTCTGGATCTTCCAGGAGGGGCATCTGTCCGCTGTCCTCGGCAGCGACGCGACGGGATATCTGGTCCCGACCATGCCGATCCTGATGTTCTGCCTCGCCTTCGGCATGTCCATGGACTACGAGGTGTTCCTGCTGTCGCGCATCCGCGAGGAGTGGTTGGCCTCTGGCCGCACGGCGGCGGACAGTAACCGCGCTGTTGCGCTCGGCGTCGCCCGTACCGGCAAGATCTTCACCGCCGCCGCACTGTTGATGGCCATCGTGATGGCCGCCATGGTCACCTCGAAGGTATCGTTCATCCAGATGATGGGCCTCGGACTGACCTTGACGGTGCTCGCGGACGCCACGCTGATACGCGGCCTCCTGGCGCCCGCCCTCATGCGAATGTTGGGCACCGCGAACTGGTGGGCGCCCGCGCCACTTGCCAGGCTGCACGCCAAGATCGGGTTGCGCGAGGACGAATCCGTATCCGGCGCACCCGAATCCGGCAAACCCGAACTGGCCCGGCGGACGTGAACTTCACCCGTCGGCAGCGCTCCGCACGCGGCACAGGTGAGGGGTTGCGCGCCGAAATCATAGATGCCACAAAGGGTTTGCTGGCTCGCACCGGTCAGGTGGACGCGGTCTCCATTCGCGCGATCGCCAAGATCGTCGGCGTCACCCCGCCGTCGATCTACCGCCATTTCGCGGATAAGGATCAGTTGATCGATGCGGTGGTGGCCCAGGTGTTCGAGGACCTGGACGCGGTGATGTCGGCTGCGAGCGATCCGAACGAGTCGCCGATGGAGCGGCTGCGCCAGCAGGGACTGGCCTATGTGCGCTTCGCCAGAGCGCATCCCGAGCACTACCGGCTGGCCACCATGCCCGGTGAGACCGCTGGCGCGGTCGATCAGGTGTTGACCAGCAGTGCCTTCGCGCATTTCGCAGCGACCGTTACCGAGTGCATGAACCTCGGCATGATCACTCCCGGCGATCCGGTGCCGGTGGCGCTGGAACTGTGGTCGAGCGCGCACGGGATCGCCTCGCTGCTGATCGCGAAACCCTATCTGCCGTGGGGAGATCTCGACGCATTCACCGATCGGGTACTGCGCTCGGTATGTGTCGGTCGGGTCGTTATCGACAATGTCCTCGGTGCGGAGGTAACCCCCGATGAGGTCGCACAGTGGCTCGAGGCGAACCGCCGGCAGCCCTGATCCCTTGGGCGGCACGGTGATAGGAGCCAGTCCTCAGCCCGCCGTGGCCTCGATCCGCCCCGACGCGATCGCCGCGAGCAGCGCGTCATGGTCGGCATTCGTCTGATCCGCGTATGCGATGGCGAACTCGCCCATCGCCCGCTCGAAGGCATCGCCGGTACCGAGATATGCGGCGATCGCGGCACGGTCACCGGAACGTGCGTGCGCCCGAGCCAAGGTATGCCCACAGAGCGTGGCGTAGTCGCGGAGCACGGTACGGCTCATATCCTCGATGACCGCCGAACCCTTCATATCCCGCAGCTGGCGCACGTAATAGCTGCGCTGATCCGACCCAGTGGCCCAGCCGAGAAAGATATCGCTCGCCGCCTGAATCAGCCGCTGCCCGTTGACAACCCGATGGCCGTGATGTCGAAATTTGCTGGGCTTCAAATGCGGCGCGAGCACCGACTCCTCGGCCTCCTTCACCTGCAGAAATAGCGGACTGCCGGTGTTCTGCCCGGCGAGCAGCACAATGAAGCATCGCGTCCCGACACTGCCGACGCCGACGACCTTGCGCGCGATATCGACTATCCGATGCCGTTGCAGCAGTACCTGCCGGTCCTCGCTCAGCGTTTTGTGATAGTCGGTGACGACTCGGTCGATAACCGCCGCGTCCAGCTCTTCGATCGGCACCAGTAGCGGCGGCCGACTCCGAATATGCGGCGTGCCATCCGGACCCGGCTCGGTGAGCTTGCCGAGCGCCTGCAAACTGGTGTTGGCCCGAGCCTTGTTGATCACCTTCTCAACATCCTTGCGCTGCTTGGGTTCTCGCACCAAGACCGCCGCTCGCTCGGCATCGACCCGCTCGTACCACACGCTCATCTCATCGAGTCCGGCCAGTCGAATCATGGACTCCCGGTACCTTCGAGCCGCCGCGAGCACCGCCGCCTGCGCATCGCCATCACCGAACCCATTCGCCCGCGCCGCTACCGCGACACTCGCGACCAGCCGCTTCACATCCCATTCGAATGGCCCCGGCAGGGTCTCATCGAAATCGTTCAGGTCGAACACCAACGCGCGCTCCGGCGAGGCGTACAACCCGAAATTCGACAAATGCGCATCCCCGCACAACTGCACTGCCAACCCGGTATCGGGCCCGGCGGCCAAATCGGCCGCCATGATCGCGGGCGCACCCCGCAAAAACGCGAATTGCCCCGCCGCCATCCGCCCATACCGAATCGGCACCAACTCCGGCACCCGACTGGCCGCCTGACGCTCGAGCACCCCAACCGGATCCCCCCGATCCGCCGGTACCGCCCACACCCCCAATGCCGACCGAGAAACCCGCCGCCGAGCCGCCCGCCCAACCTCGCCCGAGGCCCGCGCGGTGGTCACAGTGCTCGGCTCCGCCATCCGCCCAGTCTCACCCTGCACTCGGCCCGCGGCAACTACCTGGCCATCGCTGGAGTGTCATCGCGCCCTCGGGGGCGTGAAGGCGAGGTCAGGAGAAGGTCTTGTGCGGGACGCCTACGGTGAGGCCGCCATCGATGACGAATTCGGCGCCGGTCGAATATGAGGATTCGTCGCTGGCCAGGTAGGTCACCAGGGCGGAGACCTCGGCAGGGTCGGCGGCGCGGCCGAGCGGGATCTGCAGGAAATCCTCCGGGATGCCCTCGGTCATCGGGGTGCGGATCAGGCCGGGATGGATCGAGTTGACGCGAATTCCGTACTGCGCCAGCTCGAGTGCGGTGGATTTGGTCAGGCCGCGGACGGCGAATTTGGTGGCGGTGTAGCCGTGCAGACCCGGACTGCCGCGCATGCCCTCGACCGAGGAGATATTGATGACCGAACCGCCGCCCGCCTCGATCATTGCGGGCGTCGCGGCCTGCATGCCGAGGAAGGTGCCGGTGAGATTGATGTCGATGATCTTCTGCCACTCCGCCAATTCGAAGTCGACGAGCAGGTTGCCATTGACGATGCCCGCATTGTTCACCAAGACGTTGAGCAAACCGAACCGCTGCACCGCCTCGGCGACCGCGTCCTGCCACTGCTGCTTTTCGCGCACATCGAGGTGTACGTAGGCGGCGCTGTCGCCGATTTCCTTGGCGAGTGCGGCGCCCTCGTCATCGAGGATGTCGCCGAGCACCACCCGCGCGTCCTCGGCCACCAGCGCCCGCGCGTGCGCGGCGCCCATTCCGCGCGCCCCGCCACTGATCAACGCCACCTTGCCGGTCAACCGCCCCATCGCGGCCTCCTCTCGAATCCGTCGAACTACTGAAACACGTTACAGAGGATTCGCTGATCCGTTTCCACATCGGTATCGGCCAATGGGACACGGCACCACCCTGAACAAGGTTCGCTTTCCGTCGCCGGTGCCCGCTGGTTCCCGCATCCGCGGCGGGGCCGACATCGTGAGCATCGCGGAGGTTCCCGACGGCCTACGCCAGGCGACCGTCGAACGCGAGGACGGCGATTAGGCCCGCCTGCATCGCCGAGTGCATCGTCCGGGCCCTGCCCTGGGTCTTCCGGGTCCTGTGGCATCATCGATGTAGAACGCGTTCTAGTACTATCGCGGACTGCGCCGAGGAGGCCGACGATGACGAATCCGGATCCGGACGCGGTGGTGGCGATGCGACGGTTCTCCCGGCGTTCAGGAGTGCCCGATATTGCGCAGGTGCCCGGCGGACGGCTCATCGACCTGCCGGGCCGTGGCCGCACCTACGTCGTCGATATACCGGGACCCGAGGGCGCGCCGACCCTGATCCTGCTGCACGCCACCGCCTGCACGGGCTACCTCACCTGGTTCCCCGCACTCGACGCACTCGCCGAGCGCTACCGGGTGATCGTCTTCGACCAGCGTTGGCACGGCCGTGGCATCCGCTCGGCGCGGTTCTCGGTGCAGGACTGCGCCGACGATGTCGTCGCCATTGCCGATGCACTCGGCGTCGAGCGGGCCATATTGGCCGGATATTCCCTCGGCGGTGTCGTCGCATTGCTTGCCGCGCACCGGCATCCGGATCGGGTGAACGGTCTGGTGTTGTGCGCGACACCGTATCGATTCCAGGAAAAGCTGCGCGAGCGTGCCTTTCATCTGACATTCGGCGCATTGGCCGCAGCCATCGGTCCCTATTCGTACCGACGCGCCGAGGAGCATGCCGGACAGCTGTCCGATATGCCGGAGCACACCTGGGCGCCGGGACAGCTGAATCGCTGGGCGCTCAATGAATTTCGCAGCAACAGCGGCTGGGCGATGACACAGGTCATTGCCGAGGTCGGCCGATTCGATTCGACCGCTTGGCTTTCCACGCTGACCATGCCGACCGCCGTCGTGATCACGACGCGGGACCGGGCGATTCCGGTTTATCGGCAGTTGGAGATGGCGACCATGATTCCCGGGGCGAGCATTCATCTGGTCAAGGCCGGTCACGCATCCTGCGTGCTCGAGGCCGACCGCTTCGTGCCGGTACTGCTGGAGGCTTGCGCCGCTGTCGCCACAAGGCGGGCGAAGACTTCGAATGCGGCCCTGTTCGGCGGCGATGGCGAACAGGGCAGCGGTGTGGGTTAACCCAGATCGCGTGCCGCGGTCAGCAATTCATTGACGACGCCGGGGACCGCATCGGCGATCGTCTGCAGATCGGGCACCAGTTCCCTGCAGGCGATGAAGCCGAAGTCCAGATCACCGTTATTGGACAGGACGGTGACCGTCAGTCCGGCGCCGTGGAAAACCGGCCCGAACGGATACATCGCCTCGACCTGGTGGCCGAGAAAGTACAGCGGCATCGGCGGGCCGGGAACATTCGACACCACCAGGTTGTGCACCACCGGGTGGCGCTCGGCCAGTTTCAACGACGAATAGACCCGTGCGGCCAGCTGAAAAGTATTCGGTGGGGCGTACTGCGACCAGTCCATCAGGAAGTCCGCGCCGACCAGGGCGTGTTCCTCCTTGGCGTCGCGGTTGGCCTCGGCCACCTGCCGCAGCCGCTGCACCGGATCGGCGATATCGGTGCCGAGGTGCGAGAACAGTGAGGAGACCTTATTGATGCCCGCGGTGTGCCGGGAGGTGTCGTGCACCGAAACCGGCACCGAGGCGATCAGGGATTTATCGGGCAGCTCATCGTGCTTCTCCAAGTAGGAGCGCAGTACGCCCGCGACGATGGTCAGCACCACATCGTTGACCTTCACCTCGAAGGCGGCCTTGATCTCCTTGATCGCGCCGAGATCGGCCTCGGTGAAGGCCACCGCGCGGTCCGGGCTGATCGCGCCGTTGAAGGGGGTGCGCGGTGCGGTCAGCGGTAATGCCATGCCCGCCTGGTTGTTTCGCCGCCGCTGCGCGAAATTTGCAACCAGGCCAAGGGTTTTCGGCACCATGCCGACCAGACCGAGCTTGTTCGGCAGATTCGCCACCGCCTCGGCCGCCAACCGCACATCGCTCGGCTGGGGTTCGGGCCGCCATTCCTCGGCCGGTTCGGGCTTGCTCAGGCCGGGTTCCAGATCGCACAGGTGCATCATCATGTTGGTGCCGGTGATGCCGTCGACGGCGGCGTGGTGGTACTTGCAGATGACCGCGACCTTGCCGTCTTCGAGCCCCTCCACCACGTGCATCTGCCACAGCGGGCGACTGCGATCCATTGGCGCACTCGCGATCTCGCCGACCAGGTCCGCAAGTTCCTGGCGGCCGACCGGGCGTGGCGTTTCGATGCGTCGAATGTGGTAGTCCAGATCGAAGTTCGGGTCTTCCACCCAGACCGGATGATCGAGATTGAACGGCACCTCATGAATCCGCCGCCGCATCTGCGGTATCAGCGGCAGTCGGCGGCCGAGTTCTGCTTTGAATGTTTCGAAGGTGTAGTGCGTGCCCCCTGCGGTGGGATCCAGGATCAGCAGTGCACACACGTGCAGGTGCTGGGTCCCGGTCTCGAGGTACAGGAAGCTGGCATCCAATCCGGTTAGTCGTTCCATAGCGAAAGACTACTAGAACGTGTTCTAGCCTACCTGGCAAACGAAGGGATATCGGTCACAGTGGAGCCCTCTATTGTCAAGTGGGCTACCGGCGTTGAACTCATTCGAGGTGCCATCGCCGTGTCAGTGCATATCCGGGCAATGTGTGCGCCGACACAATTCGCGGCCGCATATTTCGCAATCTACCCGCCATGACGATCCGTCCGGACTTGTCCGCTGCACGACCCCCGTCGCCATCCCCAGCGGCACGCATGCCGCGCACAACCTCCCCTTGGACGAGTGATCACCATGCGCCCGTGCAGGCAAACGTCGAGAGTGCCTCTGCGTCAGCGCATTCTCGGCTGAATGTTGGAGTGGGATGGGGGGCGGGGGTGGGGGTGTGCTGGTGGGGTGGTGTGTGGACTGCTTCGCCTGGGGTTGGTGTGGTGGGGCGTGGGGGCTCGTGTTGAGGGGGGAGTGGGGGGTGCCGTTTTGAGGGGCGGTGGGGGTCGGTGGCAGTTCGGTCGAGGGGGTTCTTGGGGTGAAGAAGCTGCTCGGCTTATCGGCGGTCGGCTGTTGAAGGTGGGGCGGTCATGTGTGACGCGCGTCTGGTCGGATGACGCGGAGACTGCTTTTAGGTAGCTTGAACGGTGTTCAAGTTGGTTGCTATGGTGCGGTTATGGTGATCGGAATCGGGGTGCGGCGGCCGCTGGGTATATGTGTGTTACCAGAGGTTTCATATATGTGTATGATCATTGCTACGGCCATGCAGGAAGGTAGGCAACGTCGCGGTTTTGGCTCGTTGGGGGCTGTGGCGCGGCCGGTGAGATCGAGGAGTATCGATGAAGCTACTTCGTAGGGGACAGCAGCGGGCGGACGTCGATCCCGGCGAGGTTGCCCTCAATGCGCGCAATGTGCGATTCGACTGGGCGGATACTCCTTTGCATTGGATGCCTGCGGAACCCATTGCGTCGCATCTGATCAACGCGCTGAACCTGTTGCTGCCGGAGGGCGAGCGCATGTTCTGCGCCGCGTACTCCGAGGCGCTGCCGTATGTGAAGGACGAGAAGCTGCGTGCGGCCATGCTCGGCTTCATCGGCCAGGAGTCCATGCACGCCGAGACGCACGACAAGGTGCTGCACGAGGTGCTCGCCGCCAACGGTATCGATCCGGAACCCTATGTGCGGCAGGCGGAATACCTGTTCCGCAAGTCGCTGGGGCCCAAGGATGTCGACGGGGTGGCGCAGCGGCAGGTGATGGTGGAGCGACTGGCGTTCATCGCCTGTCTGGAACACTTCTTCGCCTATCTCGGGGACTGGGTGCTCAATGCCGATCTGGAGAAATTCGGCGCCGACCCCCGGGTGGCGGATCTGTTCCGCTGGCACGGTGCCGAGGAGGTCGAGCACCGGCACGTCGCGCACGATGTGGCCGTCTACTTCGGCGCGGGCTATATCCGCCGCGCGGCGATCATGACGATCGTCTTCCCGATCTTCATCACGCTCGTGGTTCGCGGCACCAAATTCATGGTGCATCGGGATCCCGCACTGCCCGACCTCGGCTATCCGCGATTGCTCACTCGGGTCTTCGGCTCGATGTGGCGCGGTGCGCTGCCCGGCGTGCCCTCGCTGCTGTGGAGCGCGCTGACGACATTCCAGCCCGGCTACAACCCGGAGTCGGTCGGGTCGACGGCACAGGCGGTGGCATACCTGGCCAAATCCCCTGCGGCACAGGCGGTCGCGTCTTGAATTGGCGGCCGATGCCGGGGCAGTTGCCCGCCGATCTGTTCGGTAGGCGTGATCAGGATCGAGCGGTCCGGGTGCTCGACGCGGTCGCCTCGGCGCGGCTGCGCTGGACCACCATCATCAACCGCCGCGATCTGTCGCCGCGGGCCGATGATCACCGGCTGCCGCTGGTGGTGACCGGACGCCGGATCGAGGCACATGATCAGGATGTGGTGAGTCTGCGGCTGGAATCGCCTGACGCGCAGGAACTTCCGCCGTGGCGACCCGGCGCGCACCTCGATCTGGAGCTGCCATCGGGTCGATTGCGGCAGTATTCGCTGTGCGGCGATCCGGCCGATAGCCGTGCCTATCGTATTGCGGTGCGCCGCATTCCGGATGGTGGCGGTGGTTCGGTCGAGGTGCACGATGAGCTGCCGGTCGGCTCGCGGATCGTGGTGCGCGGTCCGCGCAATGCCTTTCCGTTCGCCGTGCCCGGTCACGGATCACCCGCCACCCGTTTGCATTTCATTGCGGGCGGAATCGGGATCACACCGATTCTGCCGATGGCGCGGCTGGCGATGCGACTCGGTATCGAGTGGTCGATGGTGTACACGGGGCGCAGCCGCGACACGATTCCGTTTCTCGACGAGATCGCGGGATTCGGGGACCGGGCCACCGTGCGCACCGATGATGAATTCGGATTTCCCGATGCCGCGACCTTGCTCGCCGGTGTCACCAGCGATGCCGCGGTGTACTGCTGCGGCCCGGTGTCGATGAATGCCGCCGTCGCCGCCGCGGTGCGCGAAATGCCCGGTGTGGAACTGCATTCCGAGCGCTTCTCGCCGCCACCGATCGTGGACGGTGTCCGGTTCGAGATCGAATTCGCCTCCACCGGTGCGGTTGTCGAGGTGCCCGCGGACAAATCAGCGCTGGAAACCATTCTGGAGAGCCGCCCGGATCGGCCGTATTCCTGCCGCCAGGGCTTCTGCCGTACCTGCAAGGTGCGGGTGCTGTCCGGCGAACCCGAGCATCGCGAGACCGTGCTCACCGGCGCCGAGCACGAGGCGGGGGAGATGCTGGTCTGTGTATCACGGTCGCGGGGTGGGCGATTGGTGCTCGATCTGTGAGCGAGCGTCAGCGAGCGAACCAGTGTGGCGAACGTCGGCTTGTTGCCCGACTTCTGCTGGTGGACAGCCTCGTTCCACAGAGACCGACAGCGATGCCACTCGGCCAGCAAAGCGGACTGCGCGACACGGCCCGGCCGCAGCCGATAGTTGTACCGCACCACCTCCTCCATGGCCGACAACCTAACCGACACCACCGACAAGAACCCTCGAAAGGAGGACGGCGCTTACTCACCCTCGTGAACGAGGGAGTCACCGCGCCAAACATCTGATGACGACAACCGATCTGGCTTCGGCCGAGACGCGGCGAACGGTGCGCAGCGGCGAATTCGATATCGCCGTCTTCGAATATGGGAATCTGAGCGCGGAAACCATTGTGCTGGTGCATGGCTGGCCCGACACCCATCGCCTCTGGGATGCGGTGGTGCCGCTGCTGGCCGGACGCTTCCACGTCGTCACCTATGACACCCGAGGCCACGGGGAGTCCACCCGCACCCGGCGCGCCGAGGACTTCCGCCTGGAAGAGTTGGCCAGCGACTTCTTCGCCGTCGCCGATGCGGTCAGTCCGGATCGGCCGGTGCATGTACTCGCGCACGACTGGGGTTCGGTGCAGGTGTGGGAGGCAGTATGCGAACCGCAGGCCGCTGCGCGAGTTGCCTCGTTCACCTCGGTCTCCGGGCCTAATCTCGACCACCTCGCGAAGTGGGTGCGTGCCAGGCTGTCCCGGCCGACGCCGCGCAATCTGTGGCAGCCGCTCACGCAAGCGCTGTCGTCGGGGTACACGGTCTTCTCCATGACGCCCGGACTCGATCAGGTGTTCCGGATGGTGGCGCACGAGAAGCGCTGGCAGCGCATCGTGTCGATCATGAACGACACCGCGCCGTCGAATATCGTGCTCGGCCCGACCTTCCGCCGCGACGCGGTCGAGGGTCTGCTCATCTACCGGGCCAATATCCTGCCGCGGCTGCTCGCTCCGCGCGAGCGCCACACCGAGGTACCGGTGCAGTTGATCGTTGCCGGGCGCGATGTCGCGGTGCGGCCCGCGGGCTATGACGATCAGCACAAATGGGTTTCGCGGCTGTGGCGGCGTGATGTACCCGCCGGGCACTGGATGCCCTTCTCCCATCCAGAACTGCTGGCCACCGCGACCACCGAACTCATCGACGCCGTCGATGGCGGCGCGACGCCGCGTGCGCTGCGCCGCGCCGAAATCGGGCGCAGCCGACGGCCGTTCGAGGATCAGCTCGTGGTGATCACCGGCGGCGGCAGCGGCATCGGTCGTGAAACGGCATTGGCGTTCGTGCGGCTCGGCGCGGAAGTCGTACTGTCGGATATCAATCTGGACGCGGCCAAGGAGACGGCGGAGCTGATCGGCGCGGAAAGCGGTGTGGCGCATGCCTATCAGCTCGATGTCGCGAATGCGGACGAGATGAACGCGCATGCGGCGGAGGTGCTCGCCGTGCACGGCGTGCCCGACATTCTGATCAACAATGCCGGAATCGGGCAGGCCGGTGGGTTCTTCGATACGCCGTCGGCGGAGTTCGACCGGGTCATGCGGATCAATCTCGGCGGTGTGGTGAACGGCTGCCGGGCCTTCGGGTCCGCGATGGCCGAACGCGGACTCGGCGGGCATATCGTCAACCTGTCCAGCATGGCCGCCTACAGTCCGCAGCAGGGGTTCAGCGCCTACTCCACGAGCAAGTCGGCGGTGTTCATGTTCTCCGATTGCCTGCGTGCGGAACTGGCCGGGCGCGGCATCTCGGTGCACACCATCTGCCCGGGTCTTGTCCACACGAATATCGTTGCCACCACTACGTTCTCGGGTGTCAGCGCCGACGAGGAGAAGCGCAAGCGGGAGCGCTACGACAACCTGTACCGGATGCGCCGCTACACCCCGGACAAGGTGGCCGAGCAGATCGTGCGCGCCGTCGAACGCGACCGTGACGTGGTGCCGGTGACGCCGGAAGCGTGGCTGCAATACCACTTCCAACGCCTCGCCCCCGGCATGGTCCGTTCCCTGGCGGCCCGGGTGAAGGTCGTCCGTTGAGGCACGCCGGTCGCTGACCGGGGCGACTAAGTCGACACAGGGAGCGATAGGGAAGCGAGCCCGACAGCGGCGCACTCGTCGTCCTGCTCCGGTATGCCGCCGCTGACCGCGATTGCGCCGACGACGGCATCGCCGCGCCGGATCAGCCGAGAACCTGCACCCGCCATGATGGGCGTTCCCGCCACCTGATCCATCTGTGCGAACAGTGCAGGCCAGGCCTGCTGAAGACGCACCAACTCGCCGCCGTCGCGATGGAACAGTGCAACGCTGGACGCTTTTGCCGGGGCGATGCGAGCCGACAGCGGTGGCGCGCCGTCCATGCGATCGAGAACTTGTAGGTGCCCGCCGCCGTCGACAATCGCGACCGTGACCCGGGCGCCGAGTTCTGCGGCACGTTCGCGAACGTGGGCGCTGGCGGTCCGTGCTTCTTTCGAAGTGATCGACATCCCTCCACCTTTCATATTTCTTGGTCCGGCCAAGCTTGGTCGGACCAAGAGTAATCGAATTCGTGGGAGGAACCAAGGGATTGGCTATGCTTCATGCATGGAGCTGGAGGAGACACCCGCCCGCCTGCGCTGCAAACCGAGCTGGCTGATCAGTAAAACCGCAGCGCGGGCGCACCGGCTCATCGGCGAAGAGATGGGTGCGGTCGACGGGCGCGCCTACCACTTCGCGATCCTTGCCGCCCTCGACGAGTTCGGCCCGGACAGCCAGGTACGGATCGGCCAACGGTGTGGCATCGACCAGAGCGATATGCACGCCATGCTCAGGGAGCTGACCGCACAGGGGCACGTCGCGCGCACCGCGGACCCGACCGACCGGCGCCGCAACCTGATCACCCTGACCCCCACGGGCCGGAGACGGCTCGAAAAGCTGGATACGACACTCGCCAAGGTTCAAGACAAGCTGCTGAACTCCTTGTCGGCCGGTGAGCGCGAGCAACTCACAGCGCTGCTCAGCCGCGCCCTCGACTAGGTCGTCGACACTGGTCGCGCCGGAAATTGGTGCCATCTGTACCGTCCGGCCCGGCATTGTGCGCACCAATATCGTTGCCAACACTAGGTTTTCGGGTGTCAGCGCCGAGGAGGAGAAGCTTAAGCAGGAGCGATACGACAAGCTGTACCGGGCGCGGCGCTACGGGCCGGAGAAGGTGGCGGCGCAGATCGTGCGCGCGGTCGAGCGTGGGCGCAGCATCGTTCCGGTTACCCCCGAGGCGCGGCTGCAGTACCAGTTCAACAAGTTCGCTCCGGCGATCGTGCGGTTCTTGGCCGCGCGGGTCGAGCTCACCTGAGTCGGATCACAAAGGCGTCCTGGCGAGTTCGGCTTCAATGGCCGCTACTCGCCCGGCGCCGATTCCCCACGGATGCTCGACGCCGACAACGCTGTCGAGATCCCAGAGCACACACTTCTCGCCGGGCTCGGCGACAATCGACCAGGCGACCACCGTGCGGCCGAGTTGTTCAGCCATGGAGCCATGCGAATTGCCCTGCGTCGGTACGCCTTCCGGAAAATGATGGAGGAATCGACCGTAGGCGGCGGTGCAGAATGCGGCATACATCTGGGTGCACAGGATGAAGCCGTGCCAGGCCTCGTCGACCGCATGTGACGGCATTCCGACTACCTGACCGTCACGCATCGCGGCGCCGCAGCAACGCAACCATTGCCGCAAACCGGTCTCCACCAACGCACGCGGTTGCCACGGGCTGGTCTTGAAGACCGCATCGGGGAACTCGAGTGCGGCTACCGCTTTGTCGACAGCATTGAGGTCGATCCGGCGGGCACGTTTTCCAGGACGCAAAAGCACCACGATTCACTGTACGGCGATCCGGGGATACCGAGCGAGAGGGGGATCCGTACGGTGAAGATTACTGCTTTTCCGCAGGCTCTGGTTCAGGTGCGGGGATACCATTCGGGAATGGGCGTCTTTTTCGTTGTGCTGCTGGCCATTCTGGTGATCGGCGGTGGCGTCGCGGTGTTGATCGCGGTCCTGATCACTCGGGCGACGAGAAGGCCATTGCCGCCGGGGCGGCGCGGGTACGTGGGCCAGAGCGACAGCTCGCCGTGGGTTTATGGGGCCGCAGGGTTCGAGTCGGGGAGCTCCGGTGGCTATGACCCCGGCAGTGGCGGGCATGGCCACGGTCATGGGCACGGCCATGGGCACGGACATGACAGTGGCAGCGGCAGCAGTTGCGGCGGGGGCAGCAGTTGTAGCGGCGGTAGCAGCGGTTGCGGTGGTGGGGGCAGCAGCTGTGGTGGCGGGAGCAGTTGTGGCGGGGGAGGTTCCTGAATGACGGCACTGCTGCTGGTCGTCCTGATTACCGTCGTGATCATGGGCGGTGTCGCGGCCTTCGTGGCACTGGCGTCCAACTGGTCGAGTCGGCCCCACCGGGGAGCCGGGTGGCTCGGTGGGTCCAGTTCGTCATGGGCGGCGGGGGATACCGGTAGCAACGACTCGGGAAGCGGTAGCTGCGGCGGCGGCGATGGGGGCAGCTCTTGTGGCGGCGGTGGTGGCAGTAGCTGCGGTGGTGGAAGCAGTTGCGGCGGAGGCGGTTCCTGACTCGCGGTGCCGTCGCGCATCATGATCCGCTGTTCCAGAGCTACATCCATACTCGGGATCTGCATGCTCTGTCCTGGCGGTGACCAAGATCAGGTTAGAACTGGTGGCGGGCTCTCGCGCTCCAAACCATGGGTTTCCCTGTGATCGTCCGCCCGGCCATGGCTGCCGCGCTGTTCTGGTGGGGATCTCCATTGGGTTGGGCGGATCCCACATGGGGTGTGGGTTCGGTCGCCAACCCGCCCTGCGATTGTTGGCGCGTCGGGCGAGTTCGATTCCCGGCTGAGCGTATTTCCGCCCGTAGCGTAATCATCCCTGTACGGCTTGACCTCAACTCTGGTTCAGGTTCCAGGCTGGTCCCTGTCGGATCGAGCGAGAAATGTCGGAGGTTGTAATGCGCGCTGTGCACGCTGCGGAATTCGGTGGGCCCGAGGTGCTTTCGGTACGGGAGGTGCCCGGGCTGGTGGCCGGGCCGGGGCAGGTGGTCGTCGATGTCGCGGCGGCCGATGTGATGTTCCTGGACGTTCAGCTTCGAAGCGGTTGGGGCACAGAGTTTTTCAAGATCGAACCGCCTTATGTGCCAGGTGGAGCAGTCGCCGGGGTGGTCGCTTCGGTGGGTGCGGACGTCGACCCGAGTTGGGTCGGCAAGCGCGTCACCACCCAGACCGCCGCCAGCGGCATCGGTGGTGGGCAGCCGATCGGCGGGTACGCGGAGCAGGCCCTCGCCAAGGCCGAGACCCTGGTGCCGGTGCCCGATGGGGTGAGTCTTTCGCAAGCGGTGGCACTCGCCCATGACGGCAAGATGGCGCTCGCCGTTTTCGACCGGGCCGCCATTCAGCCCGGCGAATGGGTGCTGATCACGGCGGCGGGCGGGGGACTGGGCACCCTGCTGATTCAACTCGCCCGCGCGGCCGGGGCGAATGTGGTGGCCGCGGCGCGCGGTAGCGCCAAACTCGAGCTCGCGTCGCGACTCGGCGCACATGCTGTCATCGATTACTCCGAGCCCGACTGGTCGGCGAAGGCGCGCGCCGCGACCGGAGGAAAGGGCGCGAACGTCGTATTGGACGGGGCGGGAGGCGCATTGGGCGCTGGCGCCATGGATGCCGTGGCAATTAGCGGTCGATTCATCGGATATGGCGCTGCCGCAGGACAATTCGCCGACTTCGATCGAGAAGCGGTGGCAGTACGCAATATTGGCGTGCTCGGTCTGTTCGACCTGACCGCCAACGGCGATATCGATTGGCACGCGTTGGCCGAACGTTCGCTCGCCGAGGCGGTGGCGGGACGGCTGGAAGTTGTTATCGGCCAATCCTTCCCGCTCGAACAGGCCGGCCGGGCCCACGCCACGATCGAGTCTCGAACCGCCATCGGACGCACGGTTCTTACGGTCTGAACGACCCTCCGGGACAACTTGTCTGACCTGCAGTGCGGCGCACCCTGGTTCGGCGCTAGGGTGCCCGCGTGGAAACACTGATTATCGTTGTTGTCATTTTCGCTGTCTTGGGTCTCGTTGCGTTCAGTGTGCAGTTGGCCAGTCGGCCGCCGCGCGACGAATCACGCTGGGACCGTCGTGATGTCGACGATGACTACGACCGCTGGGAGAGCGACTGAACTCAGCCGACCGGAGTTAGCACCACCACTGCGATCGGCCGCTTGGTCATCTTCTGATACGCGCTGTAGCGCCCCTGATTGACCTTGTCGACAATCGCCCAACGCCGCGCGTAGTTCGGATCGTCGGGCAGCGTAGCCCGCGCAACCACCGCCAGCTTGCGCCGCCCGACCTGAATCTCACACTCCGGCTTCGCCTTTACATTCGCCAACCAACCCGGTGGCCGCGGCGATCCGCCATTCGACGCGGTCACCAAATAATCCGCCCCATCCCGCCCGTAGGTCAGCGCCGAAGTCCGCGGCTGCCCCGTCTTGCGCCCCACCGTCCGCAACAACAACGTCGGATTCCCGAACAGCAGCCGATGCCCCACCACCCCGCCGCTGTTCTCGTAAACCCACTGATGCACCTTCAGCACATTCGCGAAGACACTCGCCACAACCGACCCTCCAGCCTGGTTCCGGGGTTACACCCCCACCCTAACCGCGCCCCGGCCGCCCGCCCCAGCACCCCGCCGCCGCGTTCCGCGGTATCCGAGTGGTGTCCGACCCCACCCATTCGGTACCATCCCAACGCTGTCGGTATCCACCGCGCACGGGGCGGTAGCTCAGTCGGTTAGAGCCGTGGACTCATAATCCATTGGTCGCGGGTTCGAGCCCCGCCCGCCCCACAAACCCCCTGGTCAGCGAGCGAGGGGGAGTGTGGAAGCGTGCCTATTTGGGGCCAACTCTCTATTTATTCTTCATTTTCGTCGGGGAGGGCGAAGGCGTCGAAGCGCTCGCGTGCGTCAGGTCCGACGTGAGTTCGCTGGATGTAGTGGCGACGCGTGATTGCCTCGGTGTTGCCAAGCTGATCTGCGGCGATGGAGATGTCGGACTGGTGGCCGTCGGCGTCTTCGGCCAGTTGTGTGCCGACGGTCTTGCGGGCGGTATGCGGGTTCTGCGGGATTTCGGTGAATCCGAGTCGTTGTGAGGATCCGCTCGAGTTGTTTGCGCGCGTTGCGCGGATCCCGCAGGGTGCCGCGCGCCGATGGGAAGACCAAATCCTCCGGATCGTGCGCCACGAGAGCACGCCGAGCCGCCAGCCTCAGTACGGTCCAGTTGTGCAGAAACAGCCGTCGCTTGCCGTTGGGACCGCCTTTCGGGTGAGGCTGGATGAACATTCCGCCACCGCGGAGCCGCACGACGGCGCCGTCGATCAGAACACTGGGTTTGGGGCCATCGAGATCGAGATGCTTCCACTTGAGCGCCAGTGCTTCACCGATCCGGCATCCGGTGCCGAGCAGGGTGTCCAGGAGGTCGGCTATTCCGGTCCGGACGGTTTGCTCGTCCTGACGCATCGCCGCGCGAATGCGGAGGACTTCGGTAGCCGACCACGCGACGACGGGCTTGTCATCCACAGTGATCGGACCTTGGCGACGGCGAGATCTGGGACCAGTACCCACCTCGCCAGCAGTAGGCTCGCCCGCGCCGACAAGGCCCGTCCAGTGACCCGATGGACGGGCCTTGTGCCATGTCTGGCCGCCGCGCCAGCAACAGCGGGGCATGGTCCGCCAAGAGGAATCTGGGAATATTCGACGTTGAGCGGTACGCCCGGTTTGCATTCGGCTGAACCTTATTCAGCCTGTTGTCCGCTCTGGCACTGTCGGGGGCGATAGCCTCGAGCTATGGGTCGCATCTACAGATTCCTGGCCGGAACTGCGGCGATATCGATGGTCGCTGGGAGCGTTTTCGCCGGGGGTGCGCGGGCCGCGCCCGCCGAGCAGCTGTCGTGTGAGGTGTCGTCCGGGCGGGACCCGGAACGGGCGGCTCCGGAACAGGTTGGACTGGATTCGGGACTGCTCGCGGACGCCTTGACGTTCGCCAGTGGGCGTAATCGGTTGAATGTGCAGGTGTTCCGGCACAACTGCCTGATCGGTGAGGGGCCGACGAACGAGCAGACCGGCAATGTCGCGTGGAATATCTGGAGTGCGACGAAGAGCGTTGTCTCCCTGCTCGCCGGAATAGCCTGGGATCAGGGGAAACTCGATCTCGAGGCGCCGATCGATCGGTATCTGCCGCCCGGACTCGGTGATGAGCAGCATCGGTCGATCACCGTGGAGAATCTGCTGACCGAATCGTCCGGCCTGGCGGCGGATATACTTACCGAGGGCATCACCGGGGTGATTCCGATCGATCCGAATGGTGCCGTGCAGGCGCTGGGGGTGCCGTTGAACAATCCGCCGGGTGCGGTATTCAGCTACAGCGAGCGCGATGTCGATCTGCTCTCCTATGTCATCGAGTTGGCCATCGGCGAGCCATTGCAGCAGTTCGCCCAGCGTGAGCTTTTCGATCCGCTCGGCATCGAACGCGGAGATTACTACTGGGCG
>NZ_JBEXLC010000086.1:0-36932 GCF_040609795.1 Nocardia sp. NPDC004604 | reverse complement strand
GTGGAAGGCGTCGATGGTGCCGACGGCGCCGGCCGCGAGGCTGGTGAGGCCGATGATTCGGACCATTTGGCTGGCGCGGTAGGAGGTTTGGATCGCGTTGATGGTGAGGGCAACGTCGGCATCGATGGCGGCGGCTGCGGCGACGGCGGAGGAGCCGAGGCTGAACAGGAACGCGACACCGGCGGTGATGGCAATCAGGCTGATGGACAGCTCCAGCGCGTTGATCGCTGTGGCGTTGTCGTTGCCGAGGGCGACGGTCGCGTCGTGGTAGTCCTTGACCGGTGCGGCCATCTTCTGGGAGGCGGTAGCGACGGTGTCGGCGGCGGTTTTCAGGGTGGTGAAGTGGTCTTGGAGTAGTTGCCGGTTGGTGGGGTCGTCCATGCCGTCGAACAGGGCTGAGATGGCGGAGATGCGGGCGGCGGCGCCGGTGATGGTGTCGTGGTTGGCGAAGGTGTTCCAGATGGTGTGGGCTTTGTCGAGTTTGGTGTGGTCGCCGTTGGGGAGTTTGCCGAAGGCGGCGAGGACTTTGGCGACGAGTTTGTCCAAGAACTCCTTCAGCCCGCCATGGTCGGTGAAGCCGATCCCGTTATCGTGCACCGAAGACGGGATGGTGACCTTGTACTCGCCGACTTCCTGGGCATGGATGCGGGGCGGGGCGGGGTTGCTCTTGTTGGCGGTGCCGTAGTGGTAGCCGTTGGCGTACAGCACGGCACCGTAGTTGGTGAGGGCGTTGGCCAGGCTGGAGCAGGCTTGCATGGTCTGCCGGGCGGCTTGGTCGTAGGCCTCGCCCCATTGTTTACAACCAGGTGCGTCTCCGGCCATTCCGACGCATTCACCTTTGACCGCATCGTGGACTGGTTTGTCGGCTTTACGGAGGTCGTCGGCGAGGTCGTGGCATTTCTTGGCGGCGTCGTAGTAGGTCTGCCAGTCGACGATCATGCCTGCCCGGACTGCAGCATGCGGCGGTTGACGTCGATGGCGCGGGTATAGCGGCCGTGCGCTTTCTGCGCGGCGTCGCTTATGGTGGCGATGCCTTCGGCGAATTCGCGGGCGGCCGTGAGCCATTGGCTGTGTGCGTCGGCGTAGGCGCTGGCTGCGGCGGATTCCCAGCTGCCGCCCTGCAGGGCTGCGACCTTGTGGTCGAGTTCGTCGAGGTGATCGTGCAAGAACCCGGCCAAACCGTTGAGACGCGACACGATCTGGTCGAGTTGGTCGAGATCGACGCTGAATTGGGAGCTCATGGCAGGTCCAGGCTGGAGATACCGGACGCGTTGCCGGTGTCGGTGTTTTTGTAGTTGGCCGCGGTGACGCCCAGCTTTTCCGCGAGCGAAGTCAACGCTTGCATGAGTTGTGTTCCACCGTCGCGGGTTTCGGTCCACCCGGTGGAGAATTCGTCGGCTGCGTCGCCGGTCCAGTCGGACGTGAGCAGGGTGTCGACCTCGCGGGCAGCGGAATCGAGGGCTTGTTTCATGGTGTCGGCGATGTTGTAGACGTACTGGCCGATCGCCTGCACATCATCGGGCACGACTGACAGATTCTGGCCAGATCCGGTAGGCCCCCCGCTATCTCCCATGCACACGACGATAACGGCATTCTGTCTCGGGCGTCCACACAGCTGTCGGCTGTGTCGATCGCTCCGCGCGTACGTCAACCCGACATGGTCGCAGCGTATTCGGACCCGGATATAGGTTCAGTCCAGCCCTGGCCGTCCCACCATTGTTGGCGCGTGGGGTCATTGGGCGATGGGTACCAGCCTGGCGGTGCGGTTGGGGCAGGTAGATCGTGGGTCGTACTGATCTCGGCATGGTCGGCACCGCGATTCGCTGCCGCTTTCGTCTGTCCGATCGCGCCAGCAGCGCGCTGTAGACGAGAAAGGCTGTCACCAGCCAAAGCGGTATCGCCAGCCAGATAAGTCCGCCTACAGTGGCCGCACACGCTATGCCCCCGACGATCAACGCGAAGAAAGCGACACCGATCTCGGCCTCGCGGCCGGCTGAGGCCGCGGGCGGGCTCGTCCGAGCAGCGGGTGAGAGTGCTTGTCTGGGGCGGCCGTTCGGTCGCGCACCGATGGTCTTGGTGTCGTAGATGCAGTGCGCGGTATCCCGCACCGTCCGTTGGACACGACCATCGGCGCGGCGTGTCAGTCAGACGGGGCCAGGACCGGCACTGAAGCCGAACCTCGATTTCGAAGCGGTGAAACGCACCGGACCGAACTTTCTCGTCAAGCAGACCATCGGCTGCTCCTGGCAGATTTTTCGAGCGACAGAGCGATGCCGACGAGGTACGCGATCTTCGCGGCCCACGATGCCATGTAAGCCAAGTCTTCGACACTGCCGCCCTTGTGTTCTGCGCCGGTTCCGGTGTCGGGTCGGCCTTCTTCGACTCCGTCTGCTTGGGTGGAGTCTTGGTCGGCGCGGCCTTGGTAGGTCCGGTGTTGCGCGTGCGGGTGCTCTTGCGAGTGGAAATGAATTCTCCCAGTCGAACAACTATGGCTAATAGTTGGCCATAGGAACGAAAAAGACAGAAATATCCTGTCTCGCATGAGTTCACACTGTGGAACTGTCAAATCGGTGTTTCGCAGCAGCAGGCCGCCGCCTCGGCACCGTGATCCGCGCCGCTGGGCAGCGTACCCGCAGCCAGATCGCCGGATCGCGGGGCGCGGCTTCCACGTCCGGTTCGTAACCGACCTGGTGGCCTCACCTGCCGGGCCACCGCCGGTCATCTATCTGCGAGTCGCAGCGAGGTTGTCACCGAGCACAGGTCGTAGTTGTCAGCGCTGCCGGGATCCGGCATGTCGGAGTGTGGACTCGCCAAGAGCGCTTTTGCCGCGCCGCGGCGTGCGCAGTCAGGGTCCGAGTCGTCGGCCGATCGGGTTATTAGGTCACATGCGTTCATGCATCTGGGGGCACCCACTTCCACATCTCCACCAGCGTCCCCTGTCCCGGCGTGGAGTCGATCACCAGCCGGTCCATCAGCCGTCGGGCTCCGGGCAACCCCAGGCCGAGCCCGCGGCCGGTAGAGTAGCCATCCTCCAGCGCGTGAACTGTATCGGGAATGCCGGGTCCCTGATCTTCTGCTTGGATTACGAGCGCTTGGCGGCCTTCCCGGTCGTCGACGAACAGCCGGATTTCGCCTGTGCCGGCGTAACTGGTGATGTTGCGAGCAATTTCGGCCACGGCCGTGGCGATCATGGTCATGTCGGTAAGACTGAACCGAAGTTTGCTCGCCAGTTCTCGCGCGGTCTGACGCACGGTCACGATGTCGCCGGACAGTTTCACCGCGATCGCAATGGTGCCGAAGGCGCCGCCTGACAGAACCAACGCGTGCTCTGCGCCCGGTGGACTTGCCTGGGGCGAGAACGCATTTGCTGCTGGCGATTCTGCCAACGGTATGTGGGTCAGGCCGTCGTGCAAGGTTCTGTTGGAAGCCGCAGCCCGTCCCGCCCTACGTAAAGTAATGCGCGCTTGCTGCTCCGCCTCGACCTTGACTGCGCATTCCTGGCAGTCGGAAAGATGTTGGGCGGCACGCAGATAGGCGTTCATCCGCAACTCGCCGTCCACGTACGCCTCGATTGTCTCACTGTTCAAATGCTGGAGAGCCATCTGGCGGTTGCTGCTCGAGGAAGCCCGGACGCCGGTAGAAGCGTCTGCCTGCTGCGAGGCGACGGCGCGCTTCAGACCAGCCAATCCAGCCTCCACGTTGTACCGGTACGTTTCGTCGTTCTCGGCGAGGTAGTCGTCCAGTTCCTCGAACGCCCTGCCGATGGAGACCACGGCGGGCTTGACGACACCACTGTGCTCCTCGTTGCTCATGAGAGCGCACCTCCTCCGCCGAAGAATTCGTTGTGCGGGCCTTCGCCTTTCGATCCCGGCGACCGACGCTCCGGACTGCGCCGCCGTCTGTCCCAGTCCGATCAGTCACGCCGCCTTCCCATCATGTCTGGCGAGTCCAGCGTGCGGAAGGTGTGCGCTCCGTACGGGGTTTGACATGTAACGGCTGACTTGGGGAGACAGATTCTCCTGCTGCACTGCTCGGTCTGTATCCGCGTAACCGGAGGATGGAAGACGCTGTCGGTGAAACCGAATGAGAATTGACACTTCTGGCAAGATCACCGCTGGTCAACAAGTGTGTTCCCCGCGCACGCGGGGATGATCCGGCGATGCCGCATGAGCACCACGAACGGACAGTGTGCTCCTCCGGTAGGCCCACAGGCGGCGGCGTTTGCGGTCTTGCTGAAACAGATTCCCCTGCTGGATCTTTACTGGATCTTTTGGTCCGGACACACCCGAATACGGCACCAGCTGGGCGCATGGTCAGCAGGTGAGTCTGTGCATGTAGATGTAGGAAACTGAAGCCATCCGACGGTGGCTGTATCGGTGTCCGTCATAACCCAGAGATCTCAGGTCTAGATTGCCCCGAGGAGCGAAGCCTCTGTGCAGTTCGAACCCGAGGACCAGGGCGGCAGCCGAATTCGTCTCCGCTATGTGATTAGCGCCGGTGGAACGCGTTTCCTGAGCGCTCGGGGCGTGCTCGACCGCTGTTCTGGCCATTCCGGCGGCGGGGAGCCTCATTGAAGCGCAAGCAGACGCCGCAGGGCTTGATCACGGGCCCACTGCCAATGATGTGGATGGTCTACTGCTGGAACACCAAACGGTCGACACCAGAGCCTGGCCGTCGTACCATCAGGAGAGGCCGCATGTAGTAACACCCGAACTCGTGAACCTCGATCTTCCCGGCGCTCAACATAACTGACATATTTTTCAGAGCGAACAAGCTCTTCCAAACAAATTCTTAGCCGGACCTCACATACAACCTCAGTCGAATAGCGCGGCCTCGTAATGGCTTTCCGCGCGGCTGCCGCCGCGCGGAAGGTCGTCGCCTATTCCGAGAAGGGTGTCTTCGAGGTGCGTTCCTACAACCTCACGGTCGCGCTCGACACTGTGCGCCACCAATACATCTGTGCGCCAACTGATCCCGCCGACTCGCGCATGAACCAGCTTCGGCGCGCGAGCTATAGCGGGGACCGGACACTGGTGTGCGCTTTGTGCTATGCGGGGGTAGGTGCGACCCCGGGCACACGGGTCCCGGTGGTGGTGAAGGCGCCGCATCCGCGGTGACCGACGGCCCCATTTCGCGCACCCGCCCGGCCGAGGACTAGCCGGAGGAGGGCATGAGCCGGAGTCGGTGTGGCATCTGGCAAGCAAGGTGTCGCTCGAGGCGTGGGCTCGAACCCAGCCGGGTGTCATCGATGTTCGCACCGAGGTGTGGCTGCTGAGCCGCGCACGACGATGCGACATCCGTGTCGTTTTCGCTGATGGCAGCCACGTTGCCGTCGAGGCGCAGAGCTACCGGTTGACCGATGCCGAATGGACCGCTCGACACGACGACTACCGGCGCAACGGTGTCGTCGACGTTTGGCTCTGGCACCCCGACAGCCCTATTCCCGGGGTTGTCCTCGGCGAAACCGAACCCCCACAGCAGTTGTGGACCTTCGATCCTCAGGTTGCTTCGGCCACATTGATGGTCGGAGCACCACATCACCACCAACCGTTCTCAGGCGACTGCGACGCCGCTTATCGTGTGCAGCACCTGCCGCCTTGCGTAGGAGACGACCTCGTTCTCCACGAATTCCCGCTGTCCGACCTGATTTTGACGCCCGAGGGCATCACAGTCCCGGAAGGACTGACGAGACGGCTGGCAGAAGAACAAGAGCAGGAACGTCTTCGGGCCAGGGCAGCGGAGGACGAACGCGTGCAGGCACGACCACTACCGAGCCTGGCCCCACGACTGACGATCGTGCCCACCAATGTCGGATCCACCTCGACTGTGAACAAAACTGCCGCGCCATCCGAGTTCCGTGCCCCTGCTGCATCGGCGCAGCTCGACTGGTTGGTTCTCCAGAACGCTTTGATGGCCGCCGGACATGACATCGAATATCGCGATGCCCCCAACCTGCCGTTGCCCAGGACAAGCCCGCGGCCGGTGCGATGTGTCATCTGCGGTGACCTATTTCCGCCGGACCTCCATCCCGCAGCTGTCCCGAAGTGCCATCCACAGGGGAGCGACCGAGTCGTCCGCACGATCGAACCCACAGTTCGTGTCGGCCATGCGGGCTATCGTGAGATTTCGGCGACCCCATCGGATCCGCCGAGCGGCGAAGCGATCAGGAGGGGCGCGTCGTGACTGATGACACCGTTGCAGAACTGGCGTTGTCATGGGGGATCCGAGATTGTTCTGTGGCCACCGAAAGGTTTCACCAACCCGGACGGGGAGCGGGAAATGGCCAGTCGTTTGGACATTGACTTCGTCGTCATCGAGGGCTCGGAGCCCCTTGAGGTGTTGCAGTCTGCGTCGCGCGTCGAGGCCGACCGTGTGATCAGCCAGCTATCCGCCGCGGCGGCCGATGGTGGTCCGGTGGCGCGGAATGTCCATGCGGCGGCGTTGGGCCTTGTCGGACGCCTCGAGGAGGCCGAGGTGATGTGGTCGTCGTTGACTGGCGACCATCCAGGCTTCGTGGAGGGTTGGCTGAATCTGGCTAGCGTCCAATGCCAACTCGGCCAGGTCGAGCAGGCGATCGAAACGTTGGAGGCGTGCAATCTGAACGCACGTGAGGAACTCGAGTACGTTGTCTCTGCCCGGTTGAGAGCTCTCCGGCAGCATCACGCCGCTGCTCTGCTGGATCGGGAGATGCTGAGCTTGCGTGTCGCGGCGCTGCGAGAAAGGTTCGCGCTCTGCGTTGCCGAGCCGGGTGATCTGAAGCTGTTGGCTGTCTCGTTGTCGAAATTGCACGATCTCGGGAATTCGGGGGTTCGCACAGCAGAGGTGGCGGCGGCCGCGCGGCAGGCGTATTCGGCAGACCCCAGTGACGTGCCCATGCTGGAGTTACTGGCCCTGTATCTGCTCGCCATCAAGCAATATGCCAGCTGCGCTGTGGCGGTGCTCGAGCTGGAGGAGAGGGCGCCGCACTCCCGGCTGCTCGAGGCACTGCGCACTGGCCTCTCCACCGAGGAGGCATCGCAGATCGGGTTTCGGTACACGCCGCCCGGAAATACCGGCGCGGCGGAGGAAGTGCGTGAATGGAGCAACGCGGACCCTGAGACCATCGGCATCGATGTCCGGCTCATGACTCAGGATCTGCGGGGGTTCCTGCTGGCTGGGGAATTCTCCAAGGGGGTCGTTCTGGCTGACCATCTTGCCGCGATAGCCGACGAGGACTATCTGGTGCATCTCCGCATCTCGATGGCCTATTGGCTCCACGGGGAACGCAATCGGGCGCTCGGCCACCTCTGGAGGGCGCATGAGTTCGCGAAGACCCCGGAGGAGCATCGAATGATCGACCATAGTTTCTTCAAAGAGTTCCTGCATCGGAATGGTGGGGCACGCGACCGTGATTGAGAGCGAGCTTGCCCGTCGGCTACTCACGGTGGATTCAGTGGCGGAAATCGGCTTCCTTCTCTCCAGAACGGACGAATCGTTCGATGTCAGGGGGCTGGTTGCCGAGTTGGACGCTCGCGCTGACAACTTGGAAACGGCCGCGCGGCGGCGGCGACCCAAGGAGGCGGCATATCTGCGCTTCCTCGCCCGACAAATCGAACAAGAGCGCACCTTCTCGCCTCCAGGCCGCGCGGTGGAGCCCGAGGATCGTCCCCGACTCGTAGGACGTCTGTCCCCAGTCCGGTGGTGGAGGAGGCGGCGCAATAGTCTCGAGCGGAAGGTGTTGGAACAGTTAGCTTCCACGGATCTGGATGGGTCGGTGGTAGCCACCTATCGCCGAGCCGGCACACCGCATTTGGATCCAGCCTCGATCGCCTGGTGCGCCGCTTCACCACATCGGACTCTGCCGGTCTTGTTGGGAAACCGAACCTCCCCGAGACTCGGAAGCGCACAGTGGGTCCGCGGGATTGGGAATTGGTGGAGCAGATTACCGACGGTCTCGCGGCCCAGGGATACGGGCATCTGAAGGAGTTGGTGCAGCGGATTGTCGAGGGGGAGAACGGTCTGGAATATAAGGGCCTGCTTGAGCGGCGGTCGTCCTGGGAGCCCTCACCGCCTGGTTGCAAACCAAAGCGGCGATCAAGGTCCGCAGGCGAGACGGCAAGACTGAGTTCGAGTTCCAGCTCATCAAGAACGCCACCCCGCCCGGGACGATCCACCAACTGGCCTCAGCGGTGATTGGGCTACTCAAGGGCATCCCACCACAGCAATGAAGGCCGCTTCGCCCGCCCTGTCACGAAACTCATAACAGGAAAACTTAGCGACTTTTCGCGTCACTGGACCCCGTGTGCCCTTCAGGAGATGCTGCGGATCCGCGGCGTCTGCGAGCACATCGCCGGCGGCGGCACCGCACTACCCGACCATTGCCGCGCCGCCGAACGGAGCGCCCAGGTTGCGGACTTCGTGTATTGGCAGCATTTCGCGTAGCGGGGTCCTTCGGTTGATGCTCAGGTCTCCAGCATCGGATGATGTTGCAGGTTAGTGTGATTCGGCCCTGTTCCAGTCGCGGTCGATTACTGTGGCCGCTCGTGACTTACCGGTCGCCGGGCTCGTTCGTGGTTCCGCCGATCGTGCGGCGGGTGCGCAATCAGGAACCGGATTTGTCGTATTTGCCTGTTGGACTGCGGAGCCGGGTGACTGCGGCACTGGCCGCAGCTCCGGTTGATCATCGGACCGGCAGGCCGGTCGCGCCGCGGCTGCGGCGGGTGATCCTCGGGCCGAGGGGTTGCCCAGCGGTGAACTCGTCCGCCAGGCCGCCCTTCAGGTCACCGCGGACGGCTGCATCTGCCAAGCCTGCCGCACCAGTTGGGCACCCACCCACTACCGGCTTCTCGCGGCCGCACTCGGATGTGAGCTTCCTACGGGTGTCCTCGAATAGCACGGCAGAACAACGGGTTAGCGCGGCGAGTCCGACCAGAGCAGGCAGGGACGTGTGTCGATCCATCATTGGTCGTCGGCCGGTTCGCCGTCGGGGCCACGATTGGACGGTGCATCCACCATGAGCCACCCCACGACTCGTTTCCAGTAATGTACGAAAAGTGGTGTTGGGGTGGTCATTTCGTCTTCTCGATGTGCCCGTGGAGGCTATGTAGTGTCCGGATTTTGTCGGCAAGATGGTGGTCCAGCTCGCTGAATTCTTCTGATGGCATCGGTCCGGTCGCGGATCGCTGCGCAGATTCGACAGCACTGGACTGGTCTTCCGGTACGGCGACCGATGTGTATTCCATTCTGAGCGTGTCCAGGGCGCGGCCGAGAACCAAACACTGAGGCGGGCAGCCGTGGTGAATGGTCATGGCGCGGATCGCGTCGATCTCGGTGAGCACGCCTGGATCTGTGAGGCAGTCTTGCAGGTGAGCACCGTCGTCAGGATCGGGAGGCGTTGGTGCGTTCATGGCTGCTCAGTGAGATCTCGTCGGTCATCGAACATCATGCAAGGCACTCCTTTTCACGAGGAAAATTGGCGATCGGGGTGGAAATGCTGTGGGGGACAGTGCTGTTCACTGCGGTGTGGCGTGCTGAGGTAGTCGGCGGATACCGCAGGCGAGTTCGTCGGCCAAGTCCTGATAGGCGTCCGCGGCCTCGGCCAGCCGCACCGATGCGTCGTAGAACAGCACGTCCGGCGCGGCGGCGAGTGCGGTATAGGTGTGCACCGACAGCTGCGCGAGCTGGTCGATGACCTGGCCCATGGTGTGGGTGGCCAGGCGCGCGGCGGGAAGCGGGATCGGGATGGCCGCCACTAGCCATCGGTCGATGGCCGACCTCACACGGGTGCGCTGCCAGTCGATGTCCTCGAGCGCGCACAGCGGCGTGTGTTCGCGGGTTCGATGCAGTATCGCGAGTTCGCCAGCCGCATCCAGCATCGGATGGTCGATTGTGTTCGGGAACCCTCGGCAGGCGGCCAGCACCGCATCCTTGTCGGGGAGTCCTGTGGCCGTCATCGGTGATCTCCCAGGGCTGGGAGTCGCCGTGCTCGCCGCGCGAGGTCGGTGGTCAGATCGGTGTAGCCATCGACCAGTTCGGCAAGCCGGTACCAGGCCGCGTGCACGGCCGGGTCGGCGGGATCAATCGTCATCAGCAGGTGGTAGGCGTGGACCTGGGCCTCGGCCAACCGGGCTATCACCGCTCCCAACGTCTCGGTGTGCATCGTCGCGGCCGGATGCGGAAGCGGAAGATGATCAGTAACCCACACATCCACCGCGAGCACGAGTTCATCCCTGCGGCAACAACACTCACTCCCGAAGGCGGCCAGATGCCGCTGGTACATGACACCGAGCTGGTGCGCTAGCTCCGCCAGTGGGTGTGTTCCTATGTGATGCCCTCGGATCGCCGACAACAGCGCCTCACCCGAGGGGAACAACGTTGCCGCGCCAGGTTGGGAACCGTCCGAGACCGCTGCGCTCGTATCCGGACTTGGAATGGCGTGCATCGCTCACCGCCACACCACAGAAGACCGTGCCGGGCTGACGAACCGACGAGCAGCCGATGTCACGCTGGTGCGCGAGGGCAACGAATGCGCAGTTACCGGCTGCGTCACCCAGTACCACCCGGTGGGATGGTCGGTCATCGGAAACCAGACTCGTTCGCCGGACTCGAGGATCCGTACGCCGCGCTCCTCCAGTTGGGCCAGCGTGCGTACCCCGAGCCTGCCGCCCCACGCCGGGCCGACCAGAAACACCCACTCACGATTCGGTCGTGAGTAGCTGATGATCGGCACCGATACGCACCGGGTTTCCTCGAGAAGCTCCTCACGGACCTGCTTGCCGAGACCAGCGGGCATCGACACCGCACCCAACGCTGGAGTCGCGATCACCGACACGCGCTCGAACGAACACGACACCGTGAACCCCAACCCGCGATACACGTGGGCTACCTCATAGGCGCTGTGGCAGCTCTCGAACATCACCGCTCCATCCGGTGACGCCCACCGTGCTGCGGTACCACCGACAGGTGTGGTCTCGACGCCTTCCGCGCCTCGGCCGCCACCCGACGCCCCCGCGCCGCACCAGCACTGAACGACATGATCACCGACGCACGCTGCAGCGCTCGCCCATGCATCATCGGGAAATCCCCCTCCAGAAACGGGTACGCGATCGGCTTGATCGCGATTGCATGGGCGGCGGCCAGGTGCACTCGGTCGCCACCATGCCCGCAAGTTCGAGCGCGGTCAGGCCGAGGAGACTCGCACATGCCTGCATCGCGGCCCACTCGTCGGCCGCACGAAGCGCGGCGAGGGCTTGGTCGCGCGAGAAGGTCCGACCGGGCAGAAAACTCACAACCCAGCCGCCCTGTCCGACGCTTCTCGCCTGATGCAGGGTTCTGACGCTGGTCATCAACGGTTTCTCGTCGTCTTCGATCGACATGCCCACTACCTCATCTACCTATTGTTCTGGGAGACCTATGCGGGGCATCCAGATCGGTATCGGGAGATCGGATTCTGGGATGTCATTCATTGGGCCTCCTCGGATCAGAGGCACCAGCAATCGAGGGTCTGTCCTTCGACCGGCTCTGGTTCTGCAGTCACCCGATTCCTCGGTCGACAGTTCGTCAGTTTGCGGTGTCGAAAAGTGAAATGGACCGACGTTCGCGGTGCTGATTTCACCTTGGTCTGCGGAAATCCGGTGTGGAAGGACTTCGATGTGGACAGAAACTTTGTCAACAAGATGCCGCCGAGGGTGTGGGATGCTGGTCAAGAAGGAAAGGGGCGCATGGACACCGACTTCCAGACGGCGCTGGCCGCCAAGGTTGCACAGGCGCAGACCGCCGCACGGATACCGAGTTTGACCGTCGCGGTGGGCGTCGACGGCGTTCCTTACGCAGCAGCCTCATCCGGGTACGCGGACGTCGAGAACCGAACGCCGGCCACGATCGACAGCATCTACCGCATCGGGTCGATCACGAAAACGTTCACTGCGGCGGTCACGTTGTTACTGGCCCACCGCGGCGATCTGAGCCTGAACGCCACCGTCGATCGCTATCTACCCGGCACGCCGTTCGGGCATCTGCCACTTCGGATGCTGTTGTCGCATAGCAGTGGGCTGCAACGCGAAGCCCCGGTTGACATGTGGGAAAGCATGCAAGGACCGACGGGCGCCGAACTCCGGGACGCGCTTCAGGATGTTGAATTGGTCGCCGATCCGGGACAACGGTGGCATTACTCGAATCTCGGCTACGCCGTGCTCGGCCAGATCGTCGAAAATGTCAGTGGTCAACGGTGCGAAAAGCTGATTGAGCAGATGCTGCTGACTCCTCTCGACCTTTCGCAGACGAGTTGGGCACGGCCCGCGGGTGCGGCGATCGGTTACCGCCTCGATCCGTATATCGCCACGGTCCATCGTGAACCGGTAATGGACCAAGCCGCGATCGGTGTCGGTGGCCAAATGTGGTCCGCACCAGGCGACCTCCTTCGTTGGGGACACGCACTGGCCGGAGGGGAACCCGACGTACTTCCCGCATCGGTCGTCGACAGCATGCACACCCTGCAGGTCATTGTCGACACCGCAGCATGGACCAAAGGCTGGGGCCTCGGGTTGATCTTGGAACGCCGAGGTGGCCGCGTCCTCGCCGGGCACACCGGCGCGATGCCAGGCTTCCAGTCGGCGCTGATGTTGGACCGTGCTACTGGAGTGACGGTGGTCGCGTTGGCCAACGCAACCCGCGGGATCAAACCTGCTGACCTTGCCGCCGAAATCCTCTGCGAGGCAATCGCATCTCAGCCAACACAACCGCCACGCGAATGGCAGCCCGTGTCGTGTCCACCGGAGATCCGTCCGCTTCTCGGCAGCTGGTGGTCGGAAGCCGACGAAGCGGTGTTCCGGTGGGAGCACGACGGCCTGCATGCGAGCCTGGCGGATGACCCACTCGCCAGCGACACCCGCTTCGAACCGGAAGGGCCGGGACGTTTCCGAGCAGCGGAAGGCCGGTTGCAAGGGGAGCTGCTGATTGTCGTGGACTCCGGTAAAGGGATCGAGATGCGTTGGGCGACTTACCCGCTCACCCGCACGCCTCGATGAAGACCTCTAACCGGTCAGCAGTTGGCGACACTCCGGTATCGCCGGATGCACTCAGTTTCAGAAGGATTGAGCGAAACATGCGCGCGACCCGAGGAGTAATGAAACCAGGTGTTACGGCATCCATCGCATGATTCACCGCCGCTGCCGCAGCTTCATCCTCACCCATTCGTAGCTGCGCCTCGGCCTGTTCCAGTTGCCAGATAGTGCGATTACGCAGAAAGACCCATGGACTGGTCGAATCCTGCTCACGCAAAGACGCGACGGCGTGCCGTGGCTGCCCGAGATCCAGCAAGCACGAACCGCGATGCCCAGCCAACGCAGCGTCATCGAACACGTCCAGCCAGACCGGGTCGGGTTCTTGCGGCTGATGCCGGGACAGCTCCGATTCGGCTTCAACGAGCATCTTGGTGCAGAGGTCGGCTTCGTCCATTCTCGCGTGTGCACGCGCGGCGATCGTCGCCACGAACGCGGCCAAGCGCCGATTTCCACTGCGCCGGGCCCATGACATCGCCCCATAGGCTCGCTCGGCACCCTGGGCTGGATCCCCGCTCCAGGTACTCATGAAAGCGGCATTCGGGCCACCCACGAACGCGATCAGGTCCATTGCGCCGATGCGTTCGGCCGTCCGCCGTGCATTGGCGAACGCGTCCTCAGCTAGCGAGACGCTGCCTCGATCGAACAGCATCCAACCGGCGAGTTGGTGCGCTTCAGCGATATTCCGCAGTAGCTGAGCCCTCTGCGACTCGCTCACTCGCGAGACAAACTTCTCGGCGGCCTTCGCCTGGGCCACCACCTCGGGCAGGCGTTTGGCTGCCATGGTGTGGTCAGCCATGCGGACCTCCATGATCAGATCACGAAGCGTCGGTTCAACGAGGTCTGGCTCCAACGAAATATCTTTAGGCTGTTGAAGAACGATATCGGTGAAAGGGGCGGCGAGCCGGTTCAGTTGGCCGCCAGCATCGAGGGCCCGGTCGAGCCGGTCGACCAAGTCGGGATGCGGCCGACGCTGTGCTGTCTCGATCCGCCACAGCAGATCGTGGCTGACCAGCACGAGTGGCGCCAACTGCCGCAATGACAGGTCGGCGGCCTTACGTCGGGCGCGCAGTTCGGCACCGAACAGCGCTTCCGCGGTTACCCGCGGATCGGATTGGCAAGGGGCCGGTCGCACGAGGCAATTATTGCCTCACACAATCCGGTTGACCAGCGATCTCGCGGCAGGCCACGGTCGGCGTGCAGTGCCAGGCCTCATTGACGCTCAACGGCGAGGTGGTCATGGTCGCGTCGGCGATACGGATCGCGGTGGTTGTCTTCAGCCGGGAACGGGAGTCGGTGATCCCATTCCTGCATCGCGCCGATATCGCTAGTGCGAACTCGTTGTTGTCAATGAAGCTTCGACGGCGTCGAAGATTGCTGCGTCGACTCGCTGCTGCCACTCCGGGAGCTCATCCCAGTCAGCGACATACGACGGTTTCGGGTTGGCGATGTGCTTATAGATCTGCCCGATCCAGCACAAGGCGACGAAACGCCCCCGTTGTTCTTCGGTGAGGTTGCTGGTCGCGCCGCCGGTGGTATCGATGAATCCGGCAATCTGCTTGTAAACCGCAATGGCGCTGGCTTGCTCCCATTCTGGCATCTCTTCCCAGGGCGCGACGTAGCCCGGCTTCGGCTCCCCTGGGTAATGCTCGGTAACTGAGGTTCCCCCGCCTCGCCGGAGAGCTGATTATCTGGTTCCGGCTGGAACCAGTTGATGGTAGTTGGCCTCGAACTCGTCCGGTGATCGCCAATCCAGCTTCTTCTGGATGCGCTGGGTGTTGTACCAGCCGTCGATGTAGGCGAACAACGCGTTCTCCGCGTCTTCCCTTGTGCGCCAAGAGTTCCGGTACACCAGCTCGGTTTTCAGCGTGGAGAAGAAATTCTCCATGAGGGCGTTGTCGTAGCTATCGCCGACCGAACCCATCGACTGGGCAATTCCGTTGTCGGCCAACCGATTTGCGAAACGTATCGCGGTGTAGGGCGAGCCGCGGTCGGAATGATGGACCAGCTGCCCGTCGCGCACGTCCCGCGCCCACACCGCATACTCGAGCGCCCCGAGCACCAGCTCGGTATCGCAGCGATCCGAGCATTTCCAGCCCACGATCCGGTTGGAGAACGCGTCCCCGACCGCGGCCAACCAGAACACGCCGTCGCCGGTTGGAATCCGTGTCGCGTCGGCCACCCACAGCCGGTCCGGGGCCTGCGCGGTGAAGTCGCGGTTGACCAGATCCGGTGCTGGCGTGGCCCGCCGATCCTGCCGTGTCGAGCCGATGCGCCACTTCTTGCGAAGGAACGCGCCCTGCAACCCCGCCCGCCGCATCAGCCGTTCCACTCGTTTGCGGCCGACACGGAGTCCGCGACGGCGCAGCATCGCGTGCACCCGTGGAGATCCGTAGGTGCCGCCGGAACTGGTGTGGATATCGACGATCTCAGCCAGCAACTGTTCATCGGCCACCCGCCGCTGCGACGGGGTCTTCGCCTGCTGCAGCCACCCATAAAAGGTCGACGACGCGATGCCCAGAACCCGCAATACGAGCTCGACCGGGTGCTGCGGGTGATCTTTCACAAACCGCACGATCACCTCCGGGTCTGGCCGAGCTCCGACGCGAAATACGCACTCGCGTCACGCAATACCGGATTGATCCGCTCGAGCTCGGCCACCCGCTTACGCAGCTGCTTGTTCTCCTCGAGCATGTCGGTCGTCGGTCTGTCATACGTTCACCGGCATCAGCCTCGGCCTGGCGGATCCAGTTCCGCAATGCCTCGTGACGCACCCCCAGTTGCTCGGCCAACTTCCGGATCGTCGGCTTGGGATCCGAATCCCGGTACAACCTGACCGCCCGAGCCCTCAGCTCGTCGGGGTACTTCTTCGGTGCTGCCACTGATGAACTCCTTCTGGTCCTATCGGACCACGGATTGGAGCTCTCCGTGAAAGCGGGGGAACCTCAGGTGCGGCGTTCGCCGATGTCTCGGATGAGTTCTTGGTCGGGTTCATCGACCAGTTCCAGGCTGCGGACGAGTCGTTTGATTTTGGTTTCGGTGTCGGTGATTGCGTGGCGCAGCGCGCTGATGCGTTGGGCGTGTTCGTGTTCGGCGTGGGTGTCGTGGTTGGTGTTGGCCAGCAGGGCGCGCGGCGGTAGTCGCCGAAGACGTGCTGGTTGAGGAAGGTGTTGAGGTGGGTGTTGATGTCGTCTTCGCGGACGAAGAAGGAGCCGCCGGTGGGGTGGCCGTCGGGTATGTAGCCCTTCTTCGGGGCGCATACGTAGTAGGCGGCGATACGTCGGGTCTTGCCGAACATGCGTCGGCTGCAAAGGTCGCAGTAGATATGGGAGCGGTATCGGTAGGAGCGTTTGGTTTGGGGATGGGAGTTCGGCGCGGCCCCGCGCCGTGACTGGTCGCCCGGCCGATGGCACCGAACGGCTCGGCGGGCGGGCGGTTGATCGTCTATCCATCGGCGGGCGAGAGCATTTCGGCGCGGCGCGGCGGCGTGCTCCGGATCCGATCTAGAGCGCTGTCGTCCGCGGTCGACGACACCGTCATCGTCTCACCTGCCGTAACCCTCAGACGCACAGGCAACTCCTAACCTTCTGGCGCAAATGTTCTATCCAGATGGCGCTTCGGTTCACGTGCGGGTGCTGCGGATTCCATATGCTTCGGTGTGAAAGTTCCATTGGAGCGCTGCGGTGAGGCCATGTGAGCGTCAACCTCATCGGAGTCTTCGAGGAGATGACCAGGTGAAGCTGGAGAGCACCGACTTCCAGGCTGATCCCGACCTCGGTCGGGTCGAATGTGAGGGTTAGTTGGCAGCGCGGCAGGTTTCGGGTATCGATGAGGCGAAGCCCGGGGTACTTCGGTTGAATATGTTGGGGCCGGTCGAGGTGCGGCTGGGGGAGCGCCGCCTGGATATCACGGCGCCGCAGACGCTGGCCATGCTGGCCATCCTCGCGGCCGAGCCGGGGCGCACCTTGTCGACAACGCAGCTGGCCGCGCATATGTGGGCGGATCGTCCGCCTACCTCCGCTTCCAGTGTCCTGCGCAATCACGTGCACGGGCTGCGCCGGCAGTTCGATCGCCACAGCCGGGCCGGTGCCGGAGCGGAGTGGCTCGGCTCGACCCTGGGCGGCTATCGGCTCGGCCTGACGGTGGAATCCGATGTCGCCGCGGTCGAATCCCTGCTCACCGCCGCCGAATCCGACCGCAGCTCGGGCGCGGCGGAGGCCGCGAACGAGAAACTGACTGCGGCGCAGCAACTCTGGCGTGGCGACCCGCTGGTCGGGCTGACCGGACCGTGGGCGGAGAAGGGACGGACCCGGCTGCGCCGGCTACGTTCGGCCCTGGACGAGGCCGCGATAGCCGTGGCGCTCGATCTCGGCCGCTACTCCGCCGCGGTGGCGGAGCTGGAGGCGCTGGTCGCCGCCGAACCGCACAGTGAGCGGTGGTACGAGCTGCTGATGATGGCGCTGTATCGCGCCGGGCGGCGGGTCGAGGCGCTGGAGGTGTATCGGAACGCGCGCCGGGTGCTGTCGGAGGATCTGGGCCTGGAGCCCGGTCCGCGGCTGGCCGAATTGCATCAGGAGATCCTGTCGGCCGACTCGCCGCAGCCCGGCTCCACGCTCGTTACCTCGGGCGAACTGCCCCCCGCCGAACCGGATTTCGGCTTCCCGACGCTGGCCCCGGTGCAATTGCCCCTGGACATCGCCGATTTCGTCGGACGCGAAGAGCTGGTGGATGAGCTGGCCGAAGTGCTGAGCGCGGACTCCGGACAGCGCCCGGTGGTCGCGATTACCGGGATGGGCGGCATCGGAAAGACCACCCTCGCAGTGCATCTCGCACATCGCTTCCGGGACGGGTATCCGGACGGCGTGCTGTATCTCGACCTCGGCGGCATGGACGAGCAGCCGCGCTCGATCGATATGCTGCTCGCGGTGGCGTTCCGGTCGATCGGCGTCGAGCCCGGTGAGCTGCCGCGGGATCCGGAGGAGCGAACGAGCCTGTGGCGCAACCTGGTAGCGAGCAAGCGCATGCTGCTGGTGTTCGACAACGCGCGTGACATCGAGCAGCTCACGCCGTTGCTGCCGGGTCCGGGCGCGCCCGCCGTACTGGTCACCAGCCGTTCGAGTCTGACCGAACTGTTCGACGCGCGGTTGGTCCCGCTGGATGTCCTCACTCCGGACGAGGCATGGAAGTTGCTGGAGCACATGGTATCTGGGCGGCGGCTCTCGGAGGAATCCCAGGCCGCGCACGAAATCCTGTGCGAGTGCGGGTATTTGCCGCTCTCGCTGCGCATCGTCGGGGCGCGGCTCGCCAGCCGGCCCAGCTGGCAGCTGGCGTCGTTGGCCGAACGCCTGGCCGACGATCGCGACCGGCTCTCCGAACTCGCGATCGGCAATACCAGTGTGGAACTGGTATTCCTGTCCAGTTACCGGCGCCTCGCGCCCGAACTGTCGCGCGCGTTCGTGCTCATCGCGTTCTCCGATGCGCCGCATCTGTCCGTCGCCGCCATCGCCGCCCTGCTCGACCGGGATAAGCCCGAGGCCGAACGGCTCTGCGAAACCCTCGTGGATCTGGGCATGATGCAAACTCCAGACCTCGGCCGCTACCGATATCACGATCTGCTGCGGCTGTTCGCCCGCCGGGTCGCGGATCCGGAGCAGCAGGCGGAATGGTCGCAGGCCCTGCACCGGCTGGTCGACTTCTATCTAGCCAGCGCGAAAAACATTGTGGAACTGCGTGATTCCAGCGCTGGCACGCACTACTACGCCGAGACCAGCACGGCCAAGCAGCAATTCACCACCCAGCGCCAGTGCACCGCGTGGGCGATGGCCGAGCGATTCGGGCTGGTGGCGCTGTATCGGCAGGTGGCCGTCAGCCCCGAGGCCCGAACACGCACGCTCGCAGTGGATCTCGCGCTGTCGCTGGCGGTGGGCGGAGACGCAGGGGAGCACCTGCCCAGGGTGGCGCAGGCGCTCGACGTGCTGAGCCGGGCCGCCGAGCGCGACGGCGATCGTCAGACCATGGTCCGGGCGCAGCTGGCCGCCGCCAGCGCACGCCTGATCGGCATGGGTGATCTGGGCGCCGGGCGGGCGCTGCGGCAGGCCGGTACGGTCCTGCACGATGCGGGCGATCTGGCCGGCGCCATCCTCGCCGAGCAGATGCTGGGCACGGTGATGGACTATCGCGGGAAAGTCGATCTCGCCGTGGAGCATTACCGGCGTGCGATCGAACTGGTCAGCCAGGACGGCAACAAATTCGTCGAGGGAATGAGCTGGGCGACGATCGCGCGCACCTGCTGCGATGCCGGGCGCTGGCCGGAGGCCGTCGAAGCCGCCGAGCGGTCCCTGGTCGTGGCGCGCGAGGTCGGCAGCCTGCGGGTCGAATCGATGGCGTTGCACGAGTTGGGATTCGCCACGCTGCAGCGCGGGAATCCGGTGACCGCCCGGGAACTGTGCGAGCAGGCGCTCAGCGTGGCCCGCCGCGACGGTCGCCGGCATCAGGAGGGGTGGGCCCTGGCTCGGCTGGCCGAGGTGGCCCTCCGCAGCGGTGACGCCGAGGAAGCGGTGCCGATCGCCGAGGAGGCCGTGCGCGCGCTCACCGAGGTCTCGGCCGCGGTACGTCGCCTGCGGGCGATGCAGGTGTACGGCTGCGCGCTGACCGCCGTCGGCCGTGTCGAGGACGCCGAACCGGTCCTGGAAAAGGTCGCGCAGGCGAGCCGGCGTATCGGTTTGCCCGTCCCGGACGTGTCTTGGCACGGGCATCCGGTGATCGGCTAGACAGCGGCAGGGCCTCGGCATTGTCAGGTTTCAGCTGGTGAGCAGTAGTTCGACGGGCCTGTTGAAGTCGCGGGCGTGATGTCGCAGCCCGGCGGCGATGTTGGTGGTGCCGGTGAGTCGGAGCAGGCTGATCGCGGTGTTGCGGATGGTGGCCAGGACCTGTGGTCCGCTGCCTGTGCGGTTCTGGTGGCGGTCCTCGTCGAAGGTGACGTCGCGGACGTGGTGGACGGCGTTCTCGATTGCCCAGTGTCCGCGCAACCATTCGGCTATCAGCTGATAGGAGGCGTCGGTGGCCGACAAGCTGGTCACGACGTACACGGTCTCGCGAGTCTGTTTACGGGAGCGCCGATGGCCGGAAACAACAGTTCGGGTCCGCCGTACACGCAGAACCTGTGTGCCGCCGGGGAATCCGATCCCGGTGCCGATCTCGGTGGCCTGCAGGGTGCGGGTCTCGTCATTCGACCAGGTCTTCGTGCCACGCGACGCGCTGCTGGCCGGAGCGCACGGAAGGTTCGCTCCCGATGGAACTTTCATCAGCGATGTTCCCGACCCGGCCAAGCGCGTACTGCGGTCGATTCGGCGAGTGACGCCCGGAAAGCTCTCCATGAGCGCTCTCACGCTCGGCATCACCCGCACCGCGCTGGTCATCGCGGTGCGGCACGGCCGGCGGCGCACGATCAGAGGGCCGGGCGGGCGTATTCCCTTGATGGCCTTGCGCAGTCACCACGGTTCACTGCTGGGCGCGGGCGCGGACGCCTATGCCATGACCGCGCTGCATCGAGACCTCATCGAGCAGTGGTCGACGCACCGGGACGCCGACTACGCGCGGACCGAATGGCAACTCGCCGTCGGGAAAGGCTGGATCACCTGGCGCGCCAGGGAGATTCTGGCCGAATGCCGCGAACGCTGTAGCTCGCAGGGCTGTTCCCCGCCAACCACCTCGCCGAATACCTGGCCTGCGTCGAACTGCCGATCACCGCCGAAGGCGACAACCTGGCCATCTGGGTGAAAGCCGCGGCACAGATGGTCCGCAGGCATCACTTCGCGCCCGATTCGCAACCCGATCCCGCCATCGAGTACACGATCACCGATCCGGTTCATCTCGGCCGGCTACTTGCTGCCGCGGAAAGCATTTGGCTGGAACGAGCCCGCGCCAAGGTGTGACATGTATCCGCCGGTGACCCGCTGGCGGCCAGAACGCAGTCATCGACCCCGCGCTGCAGGCCGTTCGCGCCTATGCCGCGCGCATGTCCGCGCAGGCGATCCTGCGCCGGTTGCGGCTCCTGCCCGAGGGCAGCCCGGCCCGTGCTCTGCTCACCGATGTCCACCGGCTCCATACTCTGCGCGGTCTGCTGCCCTATGTTGCCGACCTGGTGCGATACGGATATCTATCCGCTGACCTAGGTGAGCGGATTCCCAGCGCCATCGATGAGATCCTCACCGGGCTGCTTCCGCACATCGAGCCGCTTGTCTCGGCTTTCCTTGTCCCGGAAGAATTCCTCGGGCAAGTACCCATCGCAAGCGATGATCCGCTCACCTGGTTCGACGACCCGGAGGGACCGTGGCACAGCCTCGGCCGCTGAGATTCAGCTCGATGGCGGGCCTTACTGTCCCCCAAGATAATTGAAGAAGGGATAACGGCCGCCCGGATCGTTCAGGTGTTCTCCCGCACGATCCGGGCAGGGCCTGCAGACCTCAGATCACGAGATCGTCGGTGGCTCTGGTCTGCCGCTGTTGGAAGCGCTGTTCGAAGCCTTCGAAGTACGTGGACGGTGCCGTCGAGGAGGAGGATTGTTCGATGACTCCGTCGTCGGCGATGTAGAAAATCGCGCGGCCGATGGCGATTTCGCCGGGTTCGGTGGGGACGAACACCATCCAGCCGACGTCGAGGCGTTCGCCGACGAGCTGGTCGAGCGGATAACCAGTGGTGTCGACGCCGAGGGCTTGGATGTAGTCGCGCACCAGGATGATGGCCTGATCCTCCGGCAGCGGTTCGGGGTCGGTGACCGCGAGACCGGCCAGTGACAGCTGGTACATGGCGCCGTCGATGTTGTCGGCGGCGTCTTCGAACACCGCGGTGAGCGTATCCCGGGTGACGACACCGGCTTCGGCGGAGGCGACCAGTGTCGCCGCTGCTTCCCGTTGTTGTTCGGTCGGCTCATTGCTGATCACGGCGCACACGATGTCGGCGACGGTCTGTGCCGACCACACGCCGGGGACGGCGGGGCTGAGCTGGTCGGCGCCGGGGGATTCGCCGCGGTGCCAGCTGCCGTGGGACCACCAGTAGCAGAACGACAATTGTCCTTGGGACGCACGGGGATTGAGTACCTGGTTGGCCACCCAGTCGGGGGCGCCGGCATACAGGTCCGGCAGTTCGTTGTCGTCGTTGTAGGCGGCGTCGAGTTCGGGTGCGTTCCACACGCCACCCGACAACACCGCGCGGCCGCCGGGCAGCACGAACAACGTGGAGCCGCTGCGGGCGGATCCTTCGAAGATTCCGAGCGCGGGGCGGATGCGCGGTCCGAGTTCGGAGCCGATGGCGACGAAGGCTGCCGCGATGGTGGCCCAGCGTGCCCACAGCGTGGGCAGTGGCGGGAAGTCCTCGCGGGACAGCGTCGAGGTGATGCCGGCGTCGCGGTCGGCGCGAGCTTGTGCGGCGGCGTCCTGGGGCGAACGCCATTGCCGCTCGTCGTGGAAGATGTAGGCGGCCAGCCACACCGGGATGCTGTCGCGCGGAAAGGTTTCCAGGTCGGCGCGATAGGCCTCGGGCGGCAGGAGCTGGTCGTCGGGGAACGGTTCGTCGGCGTAGTCGTAGTCGACCTCGACCTCGCCGGTGGCCTCGAGCGCGATGAGCATGCGCCACCAGGGGCCGTCGCCGAGTTGCGCGGACAGCTCGCGATGCAGCGGGACGAGTTCGTTGACCTCCTGGGACGGCTCGGTCTGGGAGACCTGATCCTCGTCGTCGTAGTACAGGATGTAGGCGATGCCGCCGGCGACGGTGAGTGCGAAGGTCGCCTCCAGTGACTGCCAGCCTTCGGGGCCCGCGATGCCGAGTTCGCGGGCGATGCGGTGGGCGAGTTCGGTGGCCTGGTCCTCGATCGTCGGGGGCTCGTCGGCCGCCGGCGCTTCGGTTTCTTGCCCGTCGGTCGCCGCGGGCTCGTCATCGGTTCCCGGTGGTTCGGTGGCCTGCTCTTCGGCCGCTCGTGCCGCGGGGGGCGGCTCCGCGCTCTCCGCTGCCGGGCCCGAATCGGCGGGCGCGGCGGGCGTTTCCTGCGCGCCGGTCGTCTGCTCATCGGCGCTACCGGACGGCTGCGCGGCGCCGGCGCCCAGCCGGAAGCCGACGTCGGGGGCGTCGCCGTTCCCGGCCGGATCTTGCTGCTGGGGTTCGCTCATATGATGAAAGAATTCCATCCGCGTAGGCTTCGATTCATTACTTGGATTGTATCCAACACGACGCCGGTAAATTTCGAATAATACTGGCGTAACAGATCACTGCTGACCGGTAAGAATGGCGTGATAAACGTGTCATGACAGGATTTCGGTGCTCCCTGAGGTGCTACGTTCAGCAGGGAATCGATATGGACTCGTGGTGGGGTCCATATCTTGGTGTGGGTAGGAGAATTCGACGTGGCTAACGAACAGACCAAGGGTGACGTCGCCGATCTGCTCGATACGATCAATCTGCATATCCGCTCGATCGCCGAGGTGCAGCAGCAGCGTGTCGAGCTCACCGCCACCGCTACCGCGGGCGAGGGCAAGGTGCGCATCACGGTGAACGCCGACGGTGTCGTGATCGAGACCCGATTCGCCGACGACATCGACGAATTGGACTACGACGAGATCGCCGACGCGGTCACCGATGCCACCCAGGAGGCCGCCGCCGAGGTCGCGCGCAAGGCCGAGGAATTGATCGCGCCGATCCGCAAGACCCGGTCCCGGCTGCCGAGCCTGTCGTCGATGGTCGAGGGCCTGCCCGATCTGCGCACGAAAACGCCCGAGCTGCAACGGGCGTCGTTCGATTCGCCCGCCCAGCGGGAGCAGGCCGGGTCCGGTGACGCGCGCACCGGGCAGTGGTCGGTCGCCGACCGCGACTGATCGGCGGCTGGTCGGCATAGATGGCGAATTCGCATGCGTGGTCCGGGATCTCCGGGCCGGAGCGCGGGAAAGTGTCCGGCGTATGCCGGGGACTTCCGATCGTGCTGCGGTCCGGTGTATCCGGCTGGGCCGCGCATGCCGCCGTGCCGCGCCCCAGCGCACCCAGCCCATCGGCATCCGAGAGTCGCACGGGGCGTGGTGAATTCGGCGTCGGAAGCGCCGATCGATGAGCATCGAGATGCCCGCTGGGCTGGAATGGCTCAGTTACCTGGCAGGTGCCGCGTGGCCCAAGGGCGACGAGGACAGCATGTTCGCGCTCGACGACGACTACAAGACCGCGGCCAAGAGCCTGAACGGGCTCATCGAGCAACTGCACACCGCGTGTAATACCGCGACCGACAATTATTCGGGCGACGGCGCCGACAAGATGAAGAGCCAGTTCGACAAATTCTTCTCCGGTGACCAGTCGATCGCGAAGATGGTCGAAAATCTGAATCAGATCGGCAAATCGGCCCACGACATGGGCGCCGAGATCGAGCACACCAAGCTGCAGGTCATCATCACGCTGTCGATCCTGGCGGCCGAGATCGCGTACGCGCTGACGACGTGGTTCGGGGCGGCGGTGATTCCGGCGCTGGAAGCCGAGACCGAGGGCGTCATGGCGGTGATCGGCCGCACGCTGGCCACGCGGCTGTCGTGGCTGGTCAACCACGCCAAGACGATCGCGAATATGCCGCTGTGGAAGCTGGCCGCGATCAGCGGTGTGTCGCAGGGTGCCCTCGGCCTCCTGACCGAGGTCGCGGTGGAGGGTCTCCAGAACGCGAAGGGTCATATCGACGGCTACGACATGAAGCGGATCTTCGTCGCGGGAGCCGTGGGTGCGGCGGGCGGCGCGGTGGGTGCGCCGGTCGGCAGTGTCATCGGTAAGGGCCTGGGTAATTGGGTCACCAAAAAATGGGGGATGACGACGACGAGGGCCACCGGCGTCGCCTTCGTAGCCGGTGTCGGTGGTGGTTTGGCGGGTGTCGGCGCCGGTTTCGTGACCGGTGGGCTGTTGACGGGGGAGTGGGAGTTCGATCCGGCCATGCTCGCCGGTGGTGCGGCCGGCGGTATGTTCGGTGCTTTGCACGGTTCGATCGGTCATGCGCGGGACGCGGCGCTGGCCAAGTCGTCGACCTTGCATCCCACCGATTTGAAGATTTCCGGTGGCGATCATTTCGACGGCAGTTCCGGGAATTCGCGGCCGGACCGGGGCGGTGGGGGTGGCCGCTCGATCATGCCCGATCGTGTGGATGACAACGGGAACTCGGGGCAGCGGACCCGGCCGTCGTCGTCGCCGGGTGACGGCTCCGAAAACGGCGGCGGCCGCCCCTCGGATCGGCCGGGATCCGAGCGTGGGGACGGTGAGTCGCGGGGAGGTTCGACCGGGCCGCGCGAGTTCCACGACAGCACCGCGCCGGCGCAACCGGCGCCGGTGCGCAGGGGCAGCATCTCGAATATTTCGACTTTTTCGAATTCGAGCGCGACGCCGTCCCGCTCTAGTTCGATCTTTACCAACGCCAGCGACGGGTCGTCGTCGCACACGTCGGGGTCGGATCGGTCCTACAGTGCGCCGCCATCGCATACCCGAGAGTTCGGTTCCACCTCGGAGCCGGTGTCACGGGCGTCGTCGCCGGGGCCGCAGGGTTCGCACGAGTTCCGGTCGCCCGCGGAGGTGACGACGCAGAAGAGTTCGGTTGTCCCCGAGAATCTTTCGCGGAGTCCGTCGGTATTCGAGCACTCGGAGGGCGGATTCACCGCGGTCGCCTCGCACACCTCGGACGAGGTCACCCCGCACAATTTGAACCAGGTCGCTTCGCATGACTCGAACGAGGTCGTTTCGCGCCCGCCCAGTGAGCACGAGTTCATGCCGAGTGAGCGTGAGTTCACGCCCAGTGAGGCGGATTCGCGGTCGGTATCGGAATCGTCGATGCGGGGTCCGGCGTCGGAGACGAGTTCCTTGGCGGGCTCGGAAGGTCCGGTCCGGACCACACCCGAGGCGTCGGGGATCGGCAGGCACGGCGGCAGCTCCGAAATGCCCTCTCGGCCAAGCACTCCGGAGATCAGGCCGAGTACGCCGGAAACTCGGCCGAGCAGCCCGGAGACCCATGCGAGCACCCCGGAGACCAGGCCGAGCACGCCGGAGACCCGGCCCAGCACTCCGGAGACTCGGGCGAGCACTCCGGAGACCGGGCCGGTGTCTCGTCGCCCGGAGGCGCCCATCTCCTCGGCGGCCTCGGACCGCGGATCGCGTATCACCGCTTCGCGCAACGAGTCCGGCCCGGCGGACTCGACGGGGCAGAGGCACGGCCGCGAGGATCAGCCTGCGGGCCCGTCATCGCGGGCGTCGTCGGTGGAGCCGGAGCGCTCCGTGGGCCTGGCGACCAGGCGGACCGGGGACGACGGTGCGGGCGATCACCGTGCCTCCGATCCGGACGGGCAGCGTCCGCCGGCTTCCCGCAACTCGCGCAACGGCTCCGGTTCGCATCCGGAAAGCGTTGTGCCGGAACGAGGATCCGGTCCCAAACGAGGACGGGACGAAACCGGCGACCAAGAACTCCGGCGTCCCAGGTCGAGCCTGTCGGAAGACGGCGGCCGCGCACTTTCGGAGCAGCACAGCACATCTCGCCGGGATACCCCCGCCGATCAGCACGCACCCGGACCCCAGCGGGAGAACTCCCACCTCGAAGAGGTCCGTGCACAGGAGACCACCGAGCAGACGTGGGATCGCATCAATGAGGCGGAAAGCCGTGCGGCGCAGGAGCGTCGGGAGCAGACCGATGTGATCACGGCGTCGAAGCAGCGGGTCGAGGACGCGCGGCGCGAGCTCGATCAGGCCACCGATCGGGAGGCCGCCGAGGCTGTTTTCGAGCGGGTGATGGCCGAGCACGAGGAGACGGTGGGCGGGGCGCTGGACAAGCTCGTCGAGGCTTCGCGGTCGTCGGGTGGGGAACGGTGGCAGGCCTTCCTGGACGGGAAGATCAGCAAGGACGAGGCTTTCGAGCCGGTCGCGCGTGAGCGGGTGGAGGCGGCGTGGGCCGCGGCGGAGGCGCGGCAGGAGTATTTCGAGACGCAGGCGGGTCCCGGGCTGCCGAAGGACAAGTCGGGCCCGCTGACCAAGCTCGGTGACGCGGAGTTGGACGACCGGATCATGAACGGTTCGGAGCGGGACGCCAACGCGGCGCTCAACGAGCTGAACCGGCGCGTCACCGGCGCTACCGGCACCGCGAAGGTGAAGCGGCCCACCCAGGATGCGGCGGAGCTGTTGGCCAAGCACGGTCTGTGGGAGATGGACACCGGTGAGGGCAAGGAGATGACCGTCGTGCTGCGGTCGGTGGACATCGCCCTGGACGAGGGCATGGCGCACGTGGTGACCAGTAGCAACCCGCTGGTGAAACACATCGAGCGCGAGTTCTTGAATATGGTGTCCGAGCGCAGCTTCGGGATCAAGGTCTATCACCTGGATTCCGATCAGCCGTTCCCGGTGCGCGAGCCGGGAGACCGCATGATCGTCGCGGGCACCGGGCAGGATTATGGGTTCCGGGCGGTCAAGGAAGCCCAGTTGATGTTCGACGAGTTGAAGCAGGCGGGCCTGTCGCCGGAGGATCTGAAGACGCTGCGGCAGGGGTTGGAGGAGGCGCCGAATTTCCGGGTGTACAAGGAGTTGCTCGACGCGGCGGCCGAGTCCAGGGGTTTGGATAGGCGTTTCGAGCCGTTCCCGGGTGGCAAGATGACGATCGACGAGATCGACGCCCAGCTGATCGACGAAGACTCCCACTACGTCTTGTCGCCCGGAAAGGGGGAGAAGGCGAGTCCGGAGTTCGTGGCGGCGACCAAGGAGATCTGGAACAACCTGCAGCGGGCCAAGGACGAAGGCGTGCTGGAGCCGACCGATTTCGGTAAGAATCCGGATATTTCGGGAATGTTCGATTCCGAGCTCACCGGTGCCGGCCGGGACAAGCTGCAAGTGTTTCTGAGCAGGGATATCACCGATGGGGAGGCGGAGGAGTATGCGCATGCCGCGCAGGCGGAGTGGGGGCCGCAGAAGGATTCCCATTACCTGGTCAGCGGTGACGGTGACATCAAGATCAAGATCATCAAGTCGAAGACCACCGACGAGGTCATGGACGATCCGGAGAAGGGGAGCTCGAGCCGGTGGCACGGGTTCGCGAAGTATCTGGAATTGATGCACAGCAAGACCGACGGCCGTAATATAACGGCCGATCCGGAGTATTCGGTCAGTATTACAAACAAGCAGTTGTTCACCGGCGGGCATTTCGAGATCAGTGGCACCTCGGGCACTTTGCTGACCAAGACGGCCAGTACTCCTCGCGGTGTGGAAGATATCCTGCACACCGAATTCGGGACCGGGCCGATCCCCCGGGTGGAGCGGCACTTCGACTCGAATATGAAACGGCTGCCCGATCAGCATTTCCCCGACCGCGACACCAAACATGCGGCGATGGCCAATGCCGCCTTCGACGGAGAAGTCGAGGTGAACCCGGAGACAGGGGCGGAGGTGCCCCTGCGTGGCGCTTTCGTCCGGAATCCGGAGACCGGAGCGCTGGAGCAGAAGGGTTCGCCGCACCTGATCGCGGCGATGGACAACGCCGATGTCGCCCGGATAGCCGAGGCGTTGCGCGCCGAAGCGGCAGCGCGGAACGTCCCTATCAAGATCAATATCATCGACGCCGCGACGATGGACTCGTTCGCCAGCAAACAAGCGGCCCAGGAACATGTGGAGACAGTCGTTGACAAGAACCGTTATCCGGGGGCGATCAGCATCTGGAACAAGTTGCTGCAACGCGGTATCACTGTTGACGTGGTCAAGGAGGCCATCACCAGACATGACAAGAACGATCCGGGTGGTCTCAAGCTGATGGTCAGCGGCGGCCCCGCCTATTCGGCCCGGGTGAATCATCAGGTCGATAACCGGGTCGCGCGCAGCGGCGACCCCACGATGAGCCGGGAGGAAGGCGGCACTCCCGGCCAGGTCAAGCACTACATCTCGCCCGAGGACTACCTGAGCAGTGCTCCGCATCCGCGGGTGAAAACGCTTGTCATTCAATACCAGAACGCTGCGAAGGTTCACTCCGAGGCCGAAGAGGCGCACAATCAGGCGACCAACGAGAACCATGCGGATCTCGACAAGACCGGCGAGGCGCTGCAACAGGCCAGGGACGAGTTGGAACACGCCACCGCCCAGTTGCCGGAGGCCACCGAGCTGCAGAAGGCAGCTGTGGAAAAGCAGTTGATCGATTCCCGGCGCACCCAGGCCTACGACGCGCACGCCCCGCCGGGCATGGACCGCACCCTCCCCAAGCCCCCGGCGCCTCCTCCACAAGAGCAGACCACCGCGCAGTCGCGGCCGGACGGGCACGACGACTATGACAGCGACTCGACCGCCTCGCATTCGGATGACTCGCTGTTCGACCACTCGGACGATTCGGCGTCGAGTCACAGCTGGACCGACGACGAGCTTTCCGAGTCGGACCTGGTCGAAAACGATGGTGGCCAAGCTCTTTCCGATCAGCACACCAAGCCTGGTCCCGGCATCCCGATCGGTCAGCACGATGCCGACCCGCAGCGCGAGACGCCCGGCCCCGACGAACAGCATTCCGACTCGAGCCGACCCGAAAATGACCGTGGCCCAGCTCTTTCCGGGCAAGGTCCCAAATCTGGACCCGATTCCCCGGTCGATCAGCGCGATGTCGACCCGCAGCGCAGGACGCCCGGCCTCGACGATCAGCGCTCCGACTCGGGCTTGTCCGAGAATGACGGTGGCCCAGCCCTTTCGGAGCAGCCTGCCAAGTCTCGGCCCGATGTCCCCGTCGGTCAGCACGATGGTGACCCGCAGCTTCGGACGCCCGGCGCCGACGAGCAGCGCTCCGACTCGGTCCTGTCCGAAAATGACCGTGGGCCAGCCCTTTCTGAGCAGCACAGTACTTCTCACCCCGACTCTCTCGGTGATCATCATCAGACCGAGCCCCAACGCGAGACCACTGGCACCGACGAGACCCCGGCCGCGGAGATTCCCGAACAGGTCCACACCCCCGGTGCGCAAGACCGCGCGAGCCAGGACCACACCGATCCCGACCCGCAGCGCGGACCGAAGTCCGACGAGCCGATGGGCCGGCGCGAGCAGCAGCTGCGAAATCGCTTGCGGGACACCGGCGAGGTCCGCGACCACCCGCGCGTGATCGATGCCCGGGATCGGCTGACCGCGGCGCGGACGGAGGTCGAGGACACCCGTCGGATGGTGGAAGGCGATCGGGCGCCGGAGCCGGGATCGAACTCCGCGGCCGCCCTGCGTGAGATGCACGACGAGGCGCAGTCGCAGCTACAGGAAGCGCACGCCGCGCACGAAGCTGCGGTAGAGCATGCGGTGCAGGAGCGTTACGAGGAGCTGCAGGCCGAATCCGAGGCCAGGATCGCCGCCGCTCAGCAGGATGCGGTGTGGATGCGTGAGTCCACCGAGGCTCAGATGCTCACCGCCCGTGAGCATTTGCATATGGCCACGAGCCACCTGAAGAAGGCCAGGGCCGAGTACGAGACGGCGAAGGCGGAACTCGGGACCGGTATGCGGGATATCGAGACCTCGCAGCAGCGGGTCGAGACGGCGCGGAATGCGTTGCGCGACAGCCGTAACGAGTACGAGCAGGCCCGCGCCGGCAACGAGCCGCGGCCGGAATACTTGAAGCAGTTGAGTCGTGAAGTCAAGCAGCGCACGCGAAATCTGCGGGATGAACTGATCGAGCACGAGGCACTGCTGACCGCCACCGGAAGTAATCCGGAAGAGCGGGCGGCGGTGCAGCGGGAGCGTCGTGAGCTGGCGCCGGCCTGGCGGATCCAGGAGGCGTTCGGCAACAAGGTCGAGCAGCGAGCCGCCGTGTGGCGGAAGGCGTTGAGCCGGCAGCAGTCCGATCCCGAGGCGCAGGCGCGGGTGGAGGAGTTGCGCCAGGGACTGGAGGAGCAGGAGGCGGCGTATCCGCAGGCGGTCGAAAACTTCAAGACCACGATGCTGGGAGTGATCGAGGACCGGCTCGCGGGTGTCGAGAACGCGAAGAAACCGGATCGTGACGCCTACGAGGCGGGCCTGGCGGACAAGCGGGCGGCGATGCAGGCGGCGTCACGAAAGGCGCTCGCGGCCGCGGACGCGGTGCAGAAGGCGGCGTTCGTGTTCCGGGACGAGGTGTTGCGCAAGACCACCGAGACGGACCCGGTGACCGGGCGGCGGGCGAGCGACTACGAGGTGGATCGCCTGGTGCGTGTCGGCACTCGCGCGGAGCGGGTGGCGGCGATGCCGGAGTGGATGACGCGCCGGGATCCGGAGAGTCGCACCCCGCGCGAGACTCAAATGCTGGCGTATGTGCTGACCGAGTTCGGCCCCGCGGATATGAAGGGCGGCGAGGGCAAGACGCTGCTGATGATCATGGCCGGGTACCGCGATGCCCGCGTGCACGGTGTGGTGAACAGCCTGACCAGCAGCGATCCGCTGGTGGTTGACATGATGAACGAGGTTCGGACGTACCTGGGATCGCATCACCCGGACGCGGGTGTGGATTTGGTGCATTTGCAGGAGAGCGAGCCGTTCCCGCAGTGGGCCTGGGATGCCCGGGACCAGGGCCGGAGCCTGCTGGTGGTGGGGACGAAAGAGGCGGTGATCTTCGCCGGCCTGCACGAGGCGCACGCCATGGTGGACGAGATCGAGCGGGCGGGTGCGCCGGCGGATGTGGTTGCGGGGCTGCGGGATTGGCTGCGTACGGAGCCGCATGTGGACGAGCTGGCCGATCATCTGAACGCGGTGGCGCAGGAGCACGGGTCGTCGCGGCGGTTCCGGCCGCTGCCCGAGGGTGTCGGGAATTTCGACGAGGTCGATACCGCCTTCGACGGGCAGGTGCGGGGTGTGCTGTCGCCGGGTGCTCGAGAGGACGCAAATCTGGAGCAGGTGGCGGAGCTGAAGGACGCGTATGAGAAGTTCCGGGTGGCGGTACTGGATCATGGCCTGTCCGACAAGGATTTCGGCAGGCCGGAGAATACGAAGGGACTCTGGCACGCGCGGTTGAGTGATACCGCGGTCGAAAAGCTGGCGGCGGCGACCGGCGGGGACCGGAATGTGGTGCTCGCCGCAGCGAAGCAGTACACCAATTTCGCACTGGCCAGGTGGGGGCTCAAACGCGGCACCGATTTCATCACCTCGCGGGAGCACGACAAGGTGATGCTGATTCATGCGAAGACCACCGACAAGTTGTCGTGGGATCGGGAGAAGGCCAGCGAGACGCGGTTGCAGGAGCTGGGGCAGTATCTCGACGTCGTCGAGGGCGTGACGGTGCGGGGTGATCACCCGGAGGATTCGCTGACGATGTCGCTGAATCAGTGGATCGGCAGCCGGTATCTGAAGAATCCGAAGGGTGTGTCGGGCACGGCGAAAGAAGTCGAAGACGTCATGTACGACAGTTGGGGCGGCGCGCGCGACGAGCGGGGTGACTATTTCGGGGTCCCGGAGATCGAGCGATTCTACAAATCGAAACTGGGCGATCCGGACCAAGTCGAGTACGGGACTCGCGAGGCGAAATTCAAGGGCATGGCAACCCGTGTCATCGATGTCGCGAAGATCTCGTTCACCGTGCAGGACGGCACGATCGTGGGGATCGAGCAGACGGGCCGGCCCGTATGGCATATGTCGCTGGACAACGCCGAGATCCGCGGAAACACCGAGCGTCTGGTGGAGCGGGTGGTCGACAAGCCGGGCGGCGGCCGGATGGTCGAGGAGACCAGGATCGAACTGAATCACTGGCGGGACAAGGAATTGTCCGAGCGCGGGGTCACCGATTGGGTCGACGCGATCGTCGATCAGCGCATGCAGGCCTATGCGCGCGAGCACGGTCTGACGATCAAAGACGGGGTGAAATTCACCTATACCGCGATCGATGCCGACTGGTACGAGCAGCACGGCGGCGGTGATGCCGCCGAGATCAAGGCCGCGGAGTTGGTGAAGCAGTTCGGGGCGCCGGGCAGTGTCATGTTCATCAACAAGTCGGGTGTGCGTGGGACGGACCCGAAGCCGACGGCGGCGGCGAAGGCGCTCGGCGGCGTGCTCGCCATAGTCAGTGGCGGCCCGGCGTTTTCGATGCGGGTGGTGTTGCAGGCGATCTGGCGGGCCGCCCGTGGCGGGTCGGGCGAGGACCGGGAGAACGGCGGCACGCCCGGGTCGGCGGAGATACATCGCTCGCCGGAGGACTTCCGCGCCGAAATCGAAGACGCGCAAGCCGTCCGCGAGATTACCCAATTCGTCCGGGCGATAGACGAGTGGGACCGGGCTGCCGACCGGTACGAGGCCGATCCCTCGGCGGAGAAACAGGACGCTCTCGACAAGGCCGATGAGCGCGTGGATGAAACAAAGCGAGTACTGCGCGAGGAGACGACGCCGAGATTGCAGCGCCGCGCCGAGGAACAGCTGCTCGCGCCCCACCGCGTGCACGAGGACGCGGAACCCGTTCCGGGAGAACGAGACCCGCTCCCCGGCGAAGACCCCGCCGCGCATCGAGCCAATGCGCCTCCGGCGGGGGAGAAGGCCGGGGCTCGGCCCGATGGCAGCTCTGCGGACACCACCCGAGGCGCACGTCCGAAGGAGTCATCGTTCGACGGCTCTTCGGACTTCTTGCGGCCCAACGGGTCCGGCGCATCCGGTCGTACTACTTCGGCGTATGCGCCGCCAGCCGGTGAGACGTACTTCGGCCCGGCTCTGGACAAGATCTTCGATTCCGCCGACTCTCATTCGGCCGGGCGCCCGAACGTAGCCCAGGATTCCGGTATCCATACCGGCACACTCCAGACCGCCGATGACGGCCCGCGTTTCGGTCTCGGCCCCGACGCAACCGAAATCGAGCACGACCCGCAACGTCTCGCCGGCACCGGCGAAACCGGCGCCCACGCGTACCCCGGTGCCGACCGCATACGGGTATTCGACGAACCCCACATGCTGCTGGCCGACCCCACCCTCGCCCTCACCCTGGACCCCGATCGCACCGACGGCTACCCACCCGGCACCCACATCTATCTTGCCCGCGACGACGAAACCATCCGGCTCACCGTCACCGACGACCACGGCCTGCGCCCCGAAGACCCCTCGACCGGCAACCCCGGCGAACCCGTGACCGGCGACAACGCCCTCGATCTGATCCGCGGCCACATCGACGACGCCGACCACCCCGGCACCACGGCCTTCATCCAATACCCGCCGCCCAACACTTTCGGATCCGTCACCCGTGCCGATCTCACCTACCTGATCGACCACAATCTCCTACCCACCGGCACCCGAATCACGTCCCCGGACAACAACATCAACGCCACCATCCTCGACAACGGCGACATCGGGATCCCCGGCCCACCGGGATCGCAAACCGCCACCGAATTCCGCAACCACCTCAACGCCCAGAACCCCTCGCACGTCAGCCTCAGCACACCTGAACCAGCCCACTGGGGTTACAGCGACCCCAGCGGCGACCACCACCCACTCGTCACCGCCCTCGCGAACACGCTCGAGATCACCCCCCGGCAGTTGCACCGTAAAATCGCCGACCACCTCGACACCTACCGTGAGGACTACCACCCCCACATCACCACCCACACCCTCGACGTCGCACTGGCCCGCGAGAACGCGCGGCGACAGCAATTCGACAACAAACCCCGCGTTCACGACGACAACGATGCCGTCGGTGTCGAACACGCCCGCCGCACCGAATTCGACAACTGGATCACCGCCGAACGCGCCCGAGCCCTCGAGGACGTGATCGCCGCACTCGGCGACGATCACACCACCGACCACCTTTCCGCCATATACCCCGGCCTGCCCTTCATCGCCTACGCCGCCGCCGACTACACCAAAACCAACCACGACATCACCGCGTCCGGGACCCGTCACACCGTTATCACCAACCCCACCCCTGGGACCCCTATCCGCTACCTCCACCACAATCCCCAGGACCGCACCTACCGAACGGGACAGACGTCCACCGGCGGGATCCACACCGCAAAAATCCCCGGCCGCAAACTCGTAACCGACCAGCAAACCGTTCTTCACCACATCTTCAAAGGTCACACGAACCAGCAGATCGTCGAATACCTCAACACCTCCAACCAGCCCGACGGCTTCACCTATAAACAACTCGAGATGATACTCTTCACCGCAGCCCACGATCTCGGGCTGGACCTGCGGCCCAGCCCCTTCGCCCAACGTGAAGAAATCGCAGACAGGGCATTCCAGGCAGGCCAGCTCGACCACGACCTGATCAGTAGCCTGCCCGAATTCCCACAGCCCCGGTACCCCGATTCGAAATTGAAAATCCAGCACCGGGAAGTGCTCCGGTACCGTGCCGCCGGCTACATCTCGCTTTCGGATATTGCCACCCGCCGTGAACGCGAGGGCAAGGAGTCCTGTATCACCTCGCGTGCGGTAGCGGGCGCCTTCAGGCAAGTAGTTATGGAATTCGGGATCAAGGGTAGCGATCCGGCCGAAACTCGGGCGGCAACCCTGGCCATCGGGTACGACCGTAAAGAATTGGGTCCGCCCGACCTGAAGGTCATCAAGAATTTGGCGCAGGGCGCGCCCGGGCCGCAGTTGTCGTTGGAAAACAGGATTCTACAATGCCTGGTCGCGGGAATAATCAAGGATGAGGATATCCACGCTCGGCTGCATGCCATCGGAGCTACCACAGCCAATCAGGCCTCGATAAGCTCGATGAAGCGCGATCTGCTCGCGCGTATCGAACGTTACAGTGCGGACCTCGAGCCTCGTCGCATCGGGACTGACAATAATGTGGACGAGAAGGCCGAGAGAATCGAACGGGCGCTGACCAATGCCCCCGTATTGGCCAGGCAGGGAAAGCTCGACAAAAACGACTTCGTCGCGCTCGACACACCGCTGCCCGAACCGCCGGCCCCCGTGGCGACCGACGGCAGCGCCGCGCATCAGTCTCCGTCGGCGCCTTCCCGTAAACCTCAGGCTCCGCCCCCCAACGAGTGCGTCCCCGTCACCCTCGCCGCCATCAAAGCCCGCAACAACAGCCGCCACATCTTCGTCCCTCCTCCCGCGGGACTCCGGGGCTATTCACGCCTGGGACTCGAGATCTGTGCGGGCGCGCCTCTACACGACTACGGCACCCACCCCAATACCGCCCACCGGATCATCATCGACCATCTCCTCGCATCCGGGCCCGGTGCCACCGCGTTCGTCGGCCACACCTACACCACCCCGCACCTCGACAAAGACACCGGCGTCGGCGCACACGGATACTGGTTCGAAGTCGTCCCCGACGGCGGCGCCGTCACCATCAGGGACGCCACCACGGGCCGGCAATTCTCAGTTCCGCCCACACCTCGCCACGACCTGGCCAAGGTCAGTGCAATCTGCTACACCGCCGACGGCGAAATTCTCGCGCCCCCTGGCCACACCACCCAGGTTTTCGACGACCCCACCGCACTCCTGGAAAACTTCGACCTCGACATGGCCATCGCCGACGTCACCGGCGACGGTCTGCCCAGCTACCGGCCGGGCACCCGCATCTTCCTCGGCGACGCCGACGGGCGGCTCCAAATCACCGTCACCGGCCGGAACGAATTCAGCTTCCGGTATCGCAGCTACCACGATCTCGACACCGCGAACGACACGTTCGCCCCCGACAGCACCCGCGCTCGCGCTTTCCTCGACCGATTCATCAATCACCAAAACCGCACCTTCACCGTGGTAACCGTCCACCAGCCCCCGGCAAGCCCCGCCACACCGGCCACGCCCGACGCCGAACCACGCTGGGGACTCGGCACCGACGACAACCACGGCACGGCGGATTCGGCACTCGACGGGCACGCCGGCGCCGAAATGCCGCGGGGTCTCGCCGGTTAAAAGAGTATAAAAAAGAGATGCAACAGAATTCATTTCGAATTCCACGTTCCATCTCAAATTAAATCGTAACGTCTATAATTTAATTATAGG